>NZ_JADQAL010000005.1:0-115781 GCF_022129275.1 Psychrobacter sp. Ps3 | reverse complement strand
ACCTGAACCTGAACCTGAACCTGAACCTGAACCTGAACCTGAACCTGAACCTGAACCTGAAATTCAATCAACACATGATCAGGAACAAGAGCTCGATAACGTAGCGGTTGAGGTTGGTGATTCGTCAGTGACTGCTGCTGAAAAAGAGAGTCAGGCTGCTGCCCAGCTACAGCCTAGCGCTAATCTTGAAGCTACTGAAGGCTTACAACAAACCAGCTCGCAAAATATTCAACATTCCTCTCATTTAGCAGTCGATGATCCTAGAGCATTACTGCGCTGTGCACCGCAAGAATTAGTCGGCGAGTGGACGCCTGAGAAGTGGGACTACTGGTTACAGACGGCGCGCGAAGAGGGTATTCTAGCCTCAGATGAGCTCGCTTTAGCTCGTCAAGGTATGATGACGGGTCTGTGTGATGGTCCATCTGCTTTTGTGACTAGTATTGATAGTAAGCATTTGCAAGCTACTTTTCAGCAGCTGGCGGCGACGTTGAAACAACAGTTTACGCAAGCAGATATCAGTTTAGAGATAGACGATAGTGCCCAGAAAACTGCAGACAAGACGCCTGAAAGTCGCCAGAAGTTACGACTGGAGCAAGCAGCACAAAGCGCACAAGAGCTACTATTAGCGTCGCCAGTGATGCGCTATTTGACTGAGCGCGGCGAGGGCAAAATGGGTAAGGTGAAGCTCACCTAAGTTTGAAGATACACTGATATGATACTCATCAAGAGACAAGCTCAATAAATAAAGATAACTTAGTCAATGTGCTAAATGCTATTTTATCGATATATAGCATATTATCAAAATATGCGACTCATTAAGTGTACGCTTTAGATATATTAAAGATAGGTAAAGTTTTTTTAATTAGTTATAATGGTTAAGTTATATTAAAAATTAAAAAAGAGTTTAGGTGACAATATGTTAGATAATTTGCGCGGTATGGCTGTGTTCGCGAGTGTGGTCGAGCACGGCTCTTTTAGTGGTTCAGCTCGGGAGCTTGGGATTACCACTAGTGCCGTCAGCCAACAGATACGTTCTTTGGAAAATGATCTGGGCGTAGTGCTACTACATCGATCTACTCGTAAGCTGAGCTTAACGGAGGCGGGCGAGAGCTTTTACGAGTCAGCAAAAGATGTCGTGAGTGCCGCTGAGCAAGGCCGTATCAAGGTCAATCAATTACGTGATGAGCTGGCTGGTAGCTTGCGTATTGCGACCACGCCTGAGCTTGGCGTGCACCATATATTGCCGGCGTTATCGACTTGGATGGCAGCTCACGATGATTTGAGTATTACCTATCTAGCAGATAACCGCTATGTGGATATGATTGATGAGCGCATCGATATCGCTGTGCGTATGAGCCCAAGTATCGATAACTCTGCGCTGAGCAGTCACCCTTTATCAGATGTGCGTCAGCTACTAGTGGCCTCACCGCAATACTTGCGTCAGCACAAAAAAATAGAGAGCCCAAAAGATTTAGCCGATCATCAGCTCATCTGTATCGATATTATGCAAGATGCAAGCTATGTTGAGCTATCAAAAACGGAAACCAGTAAAAAAACGCGTATCAAAATGGACTCGCGTATTCATACCAATAACGTTTTTATGGCACTAACTTTGGCAAAAGAGGGTCATGGTATCATCAGAATTATGGAGATGGATGTTAAGCGTGAGCTTGAAAACGGTACCTTAGTAGAAGTATTAACTGGCTATCAATTACCAAGTTTTGTACTGTACGCGGTGACCTTGAATCGCGAACAGCAGCCTGCCAAAATTACTCGCTGCTTAGAGGTATTAAAAAAGTACTTTCATGCGAGTTAATAGGCTTTGAATGGCTTATCATTTTGACTATGCCATCTCGATTAATTAGGGCGTGTTGAACATTCACAAGAAGGCACTGCTGATAGCTAAAATCGTTCTAGTCTAAGGGAAAATTGCAGGTAATGCAGATGCCTTAGCTAAATTTTTACAACGACTAGGGCGATTTTAGCATCAGCCCTCACTCTAACAACAGGGACAGGACTCTTTTTTGCCGCTTTATTGATAAAAACTGACGTATAGAATGACTATACTTACAATTTTTATCTGCAAATCGTCTAAAAAATAGTCTCTGTCAGTGCCACGGTCGAATGTTCAACACGCCCTAGTACGCTTATAGAGTTAAAAAGCCTTTAGAGCTATGTCATCTAAAGGCTTTTTTTTAATTCTGTTTTTTGAGGTTTCAATAAAAGCTTAGCGTTAAAGTCGCGGTTTTAATAAATTATGCAGACGCTCAACCACTTGCGTGCTTTCATAACGGCTGATATTGAGTGGCGGCAGTAAACGAATGACATGACCGCCAGTGACGTTGATGATAAGCTGCTGCTCATCGCGAGCAAGATTAACCAGTTGACTACAATCCGTATCTTCTGGCAAAACGATACCGATCATCGTGCCGGCGCCGCGCGTGGTAACACCGTATTGCTGCAACTCACTAGCTAAGCTGTCGCGAATAAACTGACCTTCAAACACAGCGTTGTCCATTACGCCGCTATCAGATAACACCTCGTACACGCTATGGACGACGCGGCTTGCTAGCGGAGTACCGCCGTAAGTAGAGCCATGGCTGCCTGCACCGAATAAGTCTTTAGCTCGGCCACGTACCAAGCAAGCACCTACCGGAAAACCATTGCCTAAGCCTTTCGCTGTGGTTAATACGTCAGGACGCGCTTTACTGTGCTGATAAGCAAAATATTTGCCAGTACGGCCATTACCTGTTTGTACTTCGTCGAGCATAAAGAGCCAATCGTGAGCGTCACATACCGCTTGCAGCTCTTCTAGATAAGTAAAGCCGTTAGCCGCAGTATTAAGGCCGCCTTCACCTTGAATGGGCTCTACCAAGATAGCGCAAATCTCGTCATTGTCGCTAGCGGCTTGTCTGATAGCTTCGATATCACCAAACGGCAACCGGATGAAGTCCTCATCTAAAGTAAAGAAGCCTTCACGTGCCTTTGGATTAGCTGTGGCAGACAAAGATAGTAAGGTACGACCATGAAAGGAGTGTTCCATGACGATAACTTTAGGGCGTTTAAAGCCTTTATTATGTGCATAAAGTCGTGCCATTTTCAGCGCCGCTTCATTAGCCTCAGCGCCACTATTAGCAAAGAACACGCTATCCATCTGCGCCGCTGTACATAGCGCTTCACCCGCGCGCTCTTGCCAATCGATACCGAATAGGTTACTGGTATGCATCAAAGTGGCGGCTTGCTGCTGAATGGCTTCGGTGACTTTTGGGTGACAATGGCCTAAACCACAAACGGCAATACCGGTCAGCGCATCTAAATAAGGGGTATCGTCCTTTGTATAGAGCCAACTGCCTGAGCCGCGCATAAAGCTTATCGGTTGACGATTATAGGTAGGCATCAGATAAGTCGCTGACATACGGACATCCTTAAAATATAAATGTGAGAGGGTAGGTTCTGGGGTGATTTGTTATAATAATGGGCTCAATTGTTAGGTGCTACCATACTGACCACAAAAACGTTAGCGTTATAATTCATCAGAAAATGGAGTGGACTCAGCGGGTAAAGTGTATTCTTCACTGGCCCAAGCGCCTAAGTCAATGAGCTTACAGCGCTCACTACAAAAGGGCTTGGATTTATTATCTTGCCAAGCTGTGAGGGTGCCGCAGCGCGGGCAAGGATAGCTTTTTGGTGGGGTAGTGTCAGTCGTGTCAGTCATAAGCACAGGGCAACTTTTTATATTTTAATAAATAACAGCCGTTATAATAGCATGTGCTTTATAAAAGACAACGCAGACTAAGGCGCAAATGCCAAAAATAGAGGCAAAAAACCTAAAGAGAAATCAAGCAAGAAATAACATAATACAGCGAACTCAAATAGCTTAAGCAAAAAATAAATTATGAAAAATATACAACACGCACAAAGAGAAAATAATGACTAACGAAAGACATTTATCACATAAACAAAGCAGACCCTTCCAGCCTACAAAATTATCAAAACCGCGTAACTTTGTTATACCTGAGATACTAACCAACAAGCAAAAGAATAGCCCACCTATCGTTATCGAAATCGGGGCAGGGAAGGGTATGCACGCGCTAAGCTTTGCTAAGCAAAACCCTGATAAACATTTGATTGCCATTGAACGTACGCGTAATAAGTTTGAGGCTTTCTCTAAAATAGCTGAGACGCAGCAGTTAGCGAACCTTATTCCTGTCCACGCCGACGCAATCGCTTGGATAGTGCAAGCAATAGCCCCTAACAGTATCAGTCAAATATACTTACTCTATCCCAATCCTGAGCAGCATAACCCTAATCAGCAGTGGTTAAATATGCCGTTCTTTGAGTTCTTACTATCACGCTTACAAACCGATGGCAAGATCGTGTTAGCAACTAATATAGAGCAGTACATGGCCAATGCACGAGAGCAGGCCGGCACGCTATGGTGTCTACCCAACACAAGAGCAGAGGTTCCGGCAAACAGTCAGCGTACGCATTTTGAGATCAAATATCTAGCTCGTAAAGAGACGTGCTGGCAGTTGACTATGGTTAAGCCTAAGGGTTATCAAACTAGGTTCGATACTTGGCAAGTGAGCTAACTTTATTAGCACAAAGGGGGCGAAAAAAGCAGAGATAGCGTCAATGGAGAGGCTATCGCTTATAGTTTATAAATATAAAATAGCCTAAGCAAATAAAAATAAATATCAAAAAACCGCCCCAAAAAAGAGCGGTCAAAAATTTGGCTTATTTTTGTACTATAAAAATGGCTTAACCAGTTTATCAGAATCAGTATGAGCATCCAAAACCGTTAAAAAAGTATAAGCACCAATAAACTTACGGCTAATAAACATAAACTCTTTGGGTGGCAAATTAAACTCAAAAGACTGCATAGCAGTAGTAGCGGCGGCAGAGATACGCGAGTGTAGCTTACTGTTGGACCAAATATAGCGCTGATTATCATCTAAGACTTCAGTAGGGATGTCTGGATTACTTGCCGTATCGCTAAAGGGCTCGGTAGCTAATAAAAATATATTAGCAATATCAGAGCTGACTTTTTGGCTCATGGTATCAAAGAACTCATAGCCTGTCATAGCGTTCATCATCGCTTGGTGATCATGATAATAACCCGCCTTTAGTAAGCCATGAGCAATCGTTAATAGCTCATAATCGAACTGGCGAATGGCTCCAAAGTCGAGCAGTACCAACTTATCAGGCTCATCCATGCTATCGCTAATGCGTACTAGATAATTGCCAAAGTTGGGGTCGGTTTGCATCTCGCCCCATACAAATATCTCTTGCATCATAATCTCGATAGCTGCTTGGCCTATAGCATTACGCCGCTCAGCAGATAACTCTTTTAGTCGTGCAGAAGTCACTGGAACGCCGGATTCATAAGACATACATAATAAGCGCTGACTTGAGAAGTCGCGGTATATCTTAGGCACAGCATAACGCGGGTCATCTTGTAGACGCCCATAAAAACGCTCAGTGGTCGCCGCTTCGATATTATAATCAACCTCAACGTGCAGTAGATCTCGAATCTCTTCAAACCAAGTATCTAAAGCACGAGTTTGCGGTACGGCATTACTCACTTTTAGCAAGCGTTTGAATAGCGCTAAGTCTGAGTCGATAGCATCGGCAACGCCTGGATACTGAATCTTTAATACCACCTCTTCGCCAGTCGCTTTTATGGTAGCGCGATGTACTTGGGCGAGGGAAGCGGTACCAATAGGTACTTGATCGATATCAAGCTCATTGAACTTTTCGCCTAAAGTACGGCGTAACGTCTGCTCAATTCCTGGCCATGCTAAGGTTGCCGTATCGTCATTTAAGGTTTGTAGCGCGCGAGTAATCTCAGGAGGTAAGATATGCTCACCATACAAAGCTAGCATCTGTCCGATCTTGACTACTGAACCCTTAAGCTTACCAAGCTCTTCTGCCACATAGTTAGCTTGTGCCTCCATAAACACTTGGTTGCGCGCCGAGCGAGCTTCTTTACCCAAAAACATGCCAGACACACTATTACCTGCCCAGCGGCGGCCAATATTCAAAGAAGTCTTAGCAATAGACATCCGACGCTCAAACCCAGAGGTTTTTAGGTTATCAATTGACTGCTTATTATTAGTAGGTTTATACACATCATTTGCCATAAATATAATCATTCACTAGGTTAATAATGATTTGTGGGTGCGCCGCTATGAATGCAAGTCAAAAACCTTACGAGTGCACAAAATTGTATCACAGCAGCACAACCTTACCGACAATAAGGGTGTGGCCACTTCCCAGCAAGCATTTATTGTTTATTTTGAGCTAGCTTTAGTCTTCGCGAGCAATCGCTTGATAACCAATATCGCGGCGATAATGTGCACCCTCAAAGCTGATAGCGCCTGCAACGCTTAATGCTGCTTGTTGTGCATTTAAGATGCTATCAGCGAGCGCAGTCACACAAACAACACGACCGCCATTCGTGACAATTTCTTTATCGCTATCGTTTTGAGCATTGGCACTTTGAGTATTGATATTGATATCTAAATTTTCTACTTCTTTAGTAAAACCCGTACCCGCATGAAATACTTTTACAGACTGCTGATCGTCAAGCTCAGGTAGGCCTGATATTACATCGCCTTTGGATGACGTTTCTGGATAGCCTTTTGAGGCGATAACGATACCTAGAGCAGGGCGCTCATCCCAATTCGCCTCTTTTGGTAGCTGACCTGCTAGCCCTGCTGTCACTAAATCTACTATTGATGATTGCAAGCGCATCAGGATAGGCTGCGTCTCTGGATCGCCAAAACGGCAGTTGAATTCAATGACGTAAGGGTCGCCTGCATCATCAATCATTAAACCTGCATATAAAAAACCAGTATAAGGGTGGCCAGCGGCATTCATCGCATCAACGACCGGCTGAATGACCTGCGTCATAACTTTGTTATGGACCTCATTGGTGACGACCGGTGCAGGAGAGTAAGCGCCCATACCACCAGTGTTCGGGCCGGTATCACCTTCAAAGGCACGTTTATGATCTTGGCTAGTGGCCATCGGCAAAATGTTGTCGCCATCAATCATACAAATAAAGCTGGCTTCTTCGCCTTGCAAAAATTGCTCAATAACCACGCGGCTACCGGCATCGCCAAACTTATTATCAGCTAGCATATCATCAATAGCTACATGGGCCTGCTCAGTAGTCTCAGCGACGATAACGCCTTTACCTGCGGCAAGGCCATCGGCTTTGATAACGATAGGCGCGCCTTGTTCGTCGACATAAGCTTTGGCACTGGCTGTATCCGTGAAGCCTTGGTAAGCTGCCGTCGGGATATTGTTGTTTTGCATAAACTCTTTGGCAAAGGTCTTTGAGCCCTCTAGCTGCGCGCAATAAGCAGTCGGCCCCCAAGCTTGCACGCCTGCCTTGCGGCAAGCATCGATTATACCAGTCACTAAAGGCGCCTCAGGGCCAACGATGACGATATCGATATCATTATATTGACAAAACTCTATAACGGCGCTGTGCTCATTATCAGTGTCTTTATTATCCAAAACGATATTTTGGCATTTAGGCTCCAGCGCCGTGCCTGCATTACCTGGTGCGACATAAACGGTCTCAACATTGTTATCTTTGGCACACTGCCAAGCCAATGCATGCTCACGTCCACCGGCACCTATTACCAAAACCTTCATCATACGTTTCACCTTTGTATCGATTTAATCGACTATGTTGTTTATTGAATGCATTTATTGAGTGTTGTTATTGTCAGTTCTTAATGACGATCAAGCATCATGGCTTATGTATAACTCTGCAAGCCCGCCTCATTTACTATGGCGTATTCTAACAAATAATTTGTATGAATTGTTATGAGTATAAAACCCACCGCGCACGCAAAAATAAACTCTGCTGAGCGCTAATAGTAAGTAGTGACTGGCTCATCTTTCGGTCTTGACTTTAAGCTCAGTGGTCTCATTAGCAAAGGTTATTAACGACTGCTTAATGCATGAAATAATGTTGAACGCTACAGCTGAGCGCATAGGTGCGTTACACTTCACTAAATAAGCGCTTTAATAAAGACAGTAACGTCATTACTCATTCTGAGTCGTTAGCCGTATTCAACCATACTGGCTCAAAATACATAAAACCGAAAAACATCGTGATAAACAAAATCTATAATAAGGAAAACGCTATGCCAAACTCTTTGAGTATCAGTAAAGAGGATATTAGCCAAATCAGTGACATTGCCACAAGTTATGTGCAAAAGGATAAGTCACTGGTAGAGCCGTTTATGCAAAGCTACTATCGCACTTTGCATCACGAAATCGCTGATCAGATTGACAATGTCGATCTAGCCGGCATGGCACTACACCACTTTATCTTGTTGAAGGCTTATAAAGGTGACAAACCGCAATTAAAAATACTAAACCCTATTGCCGAAGAGCAGCATTTTCATAGCTCCCATACCATCATTCAGATGGTTGCCTATGATCGCCCCTTTCTGGTGGATACTATCTTGATGAGTCTTGAGGCTCAAGGCATAAACGTACACCGTACCTACAATACGATCATAAGTGTAGAGCGCGATGACGACGGTCATATTACTCAAATCGATAGCGCCACTGAGAGCGCAACCTCGCATCTATCACTGATCCAATGCGAAATTGCTTATCAAGACGATAGCGAATTGGCGGATCTACAACAAATGCTGCTAGAGAAGGTGGATACACTAGATACGGTAGTTGGCGACTGGCAGCAAATGCATGAGCGCCTAACGCAGATAAAAAACGAGCTATCAAAACAGACTTTGCCTGAGGTGTTTTACTCGCAGCAAGAGATTCAAGCCTTTTTGGATTGGATATTAGATGATAATTTTATATTTTTAGGCTACCGAGAGTATCGCTTAGAAAAAGAGGGGATGAATGAGGTTAATAATGAGGATTTGAATCTATACTCTATTGGTAACAGCGGCCTTGGCTTATTACGCGGCAGTAGTGAAGATAGCTTGTCGGAGAGTTTTAGCCAATTGCCAACAGAGCTCAAAAAGCTGCTAACAGGCCCGCGGGTACTAATGCTATCAAAATCAAGCCACGTCTCACCTGTTCATCGTCCGGTCTATATGGATTTTTTGGGTATTCATAAGTTCGATAGTCAAGGCAAACTCATTGGTGAGTACCGCTTCATCGGCCTATTGACCTCACAAGCGTATCAACTAACAGTCAGCAACATTCCACTACTGCGCGAAAAAGCCAATAAAATCATGGCAATGACCTCCATTCCTAAAGACGGTCACGCCTATCATAAGATGACTCATATCATCAACACCTTACCGCGCGACGACTTGTTTCAAGCCAGCGTCGAAGAGCTGTATCCGATGGTGACAGGCATCTCACAACTGCAAGATAAAAAGAGCCTACGTCTATTTAGCCGCGTCGATCACTATCAGCGCTTTGTCTCTTGCCTAGTCTATATTCCAAGAGACAAGTTCAATACTGAGCTACGGATTAAAGTACAAAATGTGCTAAAAGAAGCTTATGGTGGCACCTCATCTGGGTTTACCACTGAGTTTAATGAATCCGATCATGCCCGCGTTCATGTGCATGTTCGCACAATCCCAGGACAAGTTAATGAGGTTAATACTAGCGATTTAGAAGCAGAGCTCACCGGATTGATGCAGTCATGGAGCGATCATTATCAAAAAATGCTACTCGATAACGTCGGTGAGCAACAAGCCAATGCGCTCATGCGCCAATTTCTAGCGTTTATACCAGCTGCTTATCAAGAGCGTTTTGATGCGCGTACCGCGGTTGAGGACACCAAACGCTTGCAGCGTCTGATCAGCATGACAGATGATGAGCCAATGATTTGGCATTTATATCAGTCTACTGGCGATGCCAGCAATCAGCTGCATCTAAAACTTTATGGCCATCAGCAGCCTGTTATTTTATCAAAGGTATTACCCGTACTAGAGAATTTTGGTGTATCGGTAGTCTCCGCTCAAACTTATGAGTTTGATCTACCTGAGCAGCCAATCTGGATGCAAGAGTATGAGCTGACGCTCGAGCATGTCGATACCGTCGATATGCGCGTAGTCCGCGATCAGTTTGAAGATAGCCTGCAGCAAATATGGACGGGGAGAGTGGAGAGCGATCCCTTTAATGAGCTCGTGCTCATTACCGAGTTAGATACCTATGATGTCGTTGTTTTACGGGCGCTTTCAAGTTACATGCGTCAGGCGAAAGCGCCATTCTCGAGCAGCTATATTCAGCAGACCGTCGTCAAATATAACGCTATCAGTGTCGCTTTAGTTAAGCTCTTTGATGCGCGTATGAATCCTAGGTACAGTGAGGACAGCCGCAAGGAAAAAACCGCGCAAATTCAGCAAAACATCCTTGAAGACTTGGCTGCAGTTGATAGATTGGATGAAGATCGCATCCTGCGTTGGTACTTAGACTTAATCAACGCTATGGTTCGTACGAACTTTTATCAGGTCGATAGCGAGGGCGGACGCAAAGATAGAGTGTCGTTCAAGTTTTTCGCGGCAGATATCCCTAATCTGCCGAAGCCGAAGCCGATGTATGAGATATTCGTCTATTCACCAAGAGTCGAGGCGGTACATCTACGCGGCGGCAAAGTTGCCCGCGGCGGTCTACGTTGGTCGGATCGCATGGAGGATTTTCGTACTGAAGTGCTTGGACTGGTCAAAGCCCAAATGGTCAAAAACGCAGTTATCGTACCAGTAGGCTCGAAAGGCGGCTTTATCGTTAAGACCAAAACGATGGCAGATGGCCGCGAAGCTTTTCAAGCTGAGGGTATCGCTTGCTACCAGACCTTTTTGCGCGGGATGTTAGACGTCACTGATAACATCGTTGATGGGCAAATTGTCCCGCCAGCCAACACCGTGCGTCATGATGACGATGATCCGTATTTAGTAGTGGCAGCTGATAAAGGTACCGCCAGCTTCTCTGATATCGCCAACGCGCTATCTAGCGAATATAACTTTTGGCTTGATGATGCTTTTGCTTCAGGCGGCTCAGTCGGTTACGATCACAAGGCAATGGGCATTACGGCACGCGGCGGCTGGGAGTCGGTCAAACGCCACTTCCGTATGCTAGGTCAAGACATCCAAAACCGCGACGACTTTACGGTAGTTGGTATCGGTGATATGAGTGGTGACGTCTTCGGTAACGGTATGCTGCAATCAAAACATACTAAGCTTGTCGCCGCCTTTAACCACTTGCATATCTTTGTTGATCCAAGCCCTGATCCCCAAAGCTCTTATGCCGAGCGAGAGCGTTTATTTAATACGCCGCGCTCGACTTGGGATGACTACGACAAGTCGCTCATAAGTGCCGGCGGCGGGGTGTTTGCGCGTACCGATAAAACCATAGCCATCACCCCTGAGATGAAAGCGATATTCGCTATTGAAGACGATAGCTTAGCGCCTAATGACTTTATCAGTGCCTTACTACGAGCACCAGTTGATCTCATTTGGAACGGCGGTATCGGCACTTATGTCAAAAGCGCTAATGAGAGTCATGCCGATGTCGGCGACCGCGCTAATGATGCCGTGCGAGTCGATGGCGGAGAGCTGCGCGCTGCAGTAGTCGGTGAAGGCGGTAACTTAGGCTTCACTCAGCAAGGACGTATCGAATACGCGCAGACGGGCGGGCGCATCTATACTGACGCTATCGACAACTCAGGCGGCGTCAACTGCTCGGATCATGAAGTCAATATCAAGATCTTGCTCGGTAAAGTGGTTGAGCAAGGCGATATGACCTTAAAGCAGCGCAACGAGCTGTTAGAGTCGATGACTGATACCGTAGCGCAGTTGGTATTGCGTCAAAACTATCTTCAGCCACAAGCGCTTGAGCTCAGTCAAATACGCGCCGCTGATAATCTGAGTGATCACCAACGCTTCATTCAGCTGCTAGAGTCTGAAGGTCGCCTTGATAGAGCGATTGAATATCTACCCTCCGATGAAGAGATTGCCAAACGGCAAAAAGCCAATACCGGTCTGACCAATCCTGAACTAGCAGTGGTTATGGCTTATGGCAAAATGTGGGTCTATGATCATCTGCTATTATCGGACTTGCCTGATGCGCCATATTTCGTCAATGAGCTGCGTAAGTACTTCCCTGATGAGCTGGTCGGACGTTTCTTTGATGAGATGACAGAGCATCGTCTAAACCGCGAGATTATCAGCACTTATCTGACCAACAGCGTGGTCAATCGTTTGGGTATCGAGGCACTGTTCCGTCTCTTCGAAGAAACAGGGCAGACGCTCGCCACTATCATTCGTGCTTATGCGATTACTCGTGAAGTGTTCGAGGTAAAAGCAGTATGGCAACTGCTTGAATCGCTTGATAATAAAGTCGATGCCAAGCTATTATTAAAGCTTGAGCTGCGCTTACGTGATGCCTTAGAGGGCGGCGTAGTGTGGTTTATCAATGCCTTTGGACAAGATCTGCAAGTGGCTGATATGATCGAGCGTTTTGGCAATAGCGTCGCACAGCTCACCAAATCAAACGGCTTTATTGAGCAGCAGTTTGCTCAGTATCTACAAGACGATACGGAAAGCCTCACCGCTGATGGCCTTGAGGACAATGATGCGGCGTTATTTGCTATCTTGCCTTATCATGTTGATGCCTTAGATACTGCCTTACTCGCTGAAAAATATGAGCGTTCAGTAGAAGATATCGCATCCTTGTACTTTGAAGCTTATCAAGTGCTACAGTTTGATTGGATGATGGATCATATCGCCACTCTGCCGCAGCAAGACTACTGGGATCGCCGTGCCCGCCACGCGCTCGTCAATGAGCTGACACGTAGTTTGCGTCTGCTTATGAATGCGCTGCTGTCAGAGCCTGATGCCAAAGGCGCTTTTGACGAGTGGATGTCACGTCATGAGAATGCACTCAGCGCTGTCACAACTGAGATGCAAAAGCTAGATAACAATGATAGCGTTATTAGTCTGTCCACGCTGTCAGTGCTGATGAGCGAGCTGAGCAGTCTAGTCAGTAAATAAACAATCAAATCATCAATGGTATAGAAAAAAGCCACCGCTTATGAGCGGTGGCTTTTTAATAAATAGTGTTTGGTTATTTAACGAGAACTACAACCAGATGCTTATAAAGAGATAAAAATCAGCATCGTTGCTATCGCAGCTATTACAAAAACTGTGACCGGTAGCAAATGGCGAGGTTTCGTTATTGGCGATATTGGTCTAGACACCTGAGCAATTTTGTTAATAACCATAGCCATTTTATTCTCTTTTTTATTAGGAGCTTGCAATATGATAACAGCCTTGGCCAGTAATTTGGCTAAAACCGCCGGATAGTTTTTTGACTTGAATCTGCGTCAAAATCCTTTCTTTTAGCGCTTGTACATGAGAGATGACGCCGATCAACTTGCCTTCTTGTTGCAAGCTTGTTAGCGTATCTAGCGCAATGTCAAGCGACTCTTCATCTAGCGTACCAAAACCTTCATCCAAAAACAATGAATCGACGCGGATATTCTGACTGGCCATCTTCGATAGACCTAAGGCTAGAGCAAGACTGATAATAAAGCCTTCTCCGCCTGAGAGATTCTTGGTACTGCGAATCTCGCCACCTTGATAGTTGTCTATTACATTGAGCTCAAGCGGACTGTTATCATCACGCGCCAGCAAATAACGATCACTCATCTTGTGTAGTTGGGTGTTGGCGTGATTGACCATAATATCAAAGGTCAGGCCCTGCGCGAACGCCCGGAACTTTTTACCGCTACTCGAGCCTATCAGTTCATTTAACTGACGCCAAACTTGTAGATTCTGTTTTTGCTCAGCGATGGCTTTGAGCTGGGATTGCTGACTGCCTTTTTTATCTTCGTTATCTTTGAGCTTTTGCGTCATCGCGCCGATCGACTCTATTAGTCGATTAGACTCGCTTTGTGCTTGCTGCTGCTCATCTAACAGACTGTCTTTTCTCTTTAAGGTGAGCGGATTAGCTTGTTTGTCTGCAAGTGCTTGTTCGGTCTGCTGCAGTAGGGATTTTGCTTGCTTTAACTGATAGTCGATTTGCTGCTGCTGCTCGCTTAAGTGGCTGCGCTCATGCTGCGATAGGCGCGCGCTGACAAAGTCCGTCTCAATAGCAAAGTCAGAGCTCGCTAGCGCCTCTTGAAAGATGTCTTCTTGATCCTCTAAGGTGTTTTTTGCAGCCAACAACTCACTTGAAAGTCGTGTCTGCTGCTGCTTGGCTATTTGCAATAGCTGCTGAGCACTATCGATGTGCCTTTGTACCGAGGACTGCGCGGTTTTGGCTTGTTCAAAGTCTAAACGTAACCGATCTTCCTCTGCATCGACATTTTTATCAGCAAATAGGGTTTGTCTGTCTTGCTGTAATTCGGCGATAGCTTTGGTCTGCTCGGCAATAGACTGGCTTAAATCGTCAAGCTCAGTGCTCTCTTTATCTAACTGTGATTGTTTGGTCTCAATCTGAGTAGTTAAGCGACTCAGCTCAGTCGTTAGGGTTTGCTGCCGCTGCTTTTCTTGATTGTATTTCTGTTTTAACTCCAGCATATGAGTGCGATGCTGACGCAGAACCGTTAACTGCTGCTCGATCTGTGCGCTATTTAATACGGTTTGCTCATCGATACTCGATCGTAACAGCTGAATCTCAAGGCCTGTTTGCTGAGTTTGCTCAGACGCCCAGTGGCTAGCAATGTATTTATTAATAATACTGATCACATCCGCGATAAGTGTTTGTAGCTCAGTAAAATGAGCTTTAGTATTGTCTTGCAAGCCATCGAGCCTTTGCTGATTGAGCTTATTATCATTATCGAGCAAGCTGATTTCGCTTGCCAGCTGATACTGCTGTTTCTCAAAAAGCGCTAATTCTTTTTCAACCTTCGCTATGGAGTCGTTCAGAAACTCGTAATCGGTTACAGACTTTTTTACTCTCTCTTTATATTCAAGCAATTGCTGTTTGGCTTGATGGCATAGCTCAGTGATCGTATTAATGAGTTCAGCGTTTACCGTTTTAGAATGTAGACTCTGTTTCAGCGTTTCAATAAGCGGACTAATCTCATTAAGCGCTTCGATGTTAGTTAACGTGGCATGACTATAGTTTTCATTGTCAGTCGTTATGCTATTGCTCATCTCTTGAATATCGCCGCTAAGCTTAGTGGCTTGAGCAATCAAGGCTACTATATGCCGTTGCTCCTCCTTCGACTGATTGACCGTAGTCGCGAAGGCAATTTTATACTGTGACAGCTCACTCTCTAAATCTTCTATTACTGAGTTACTGTCAGTGAGCTGCTGCTCAGTGATTGAAATTTGCGAAGGCCCATCTGTCGTTGTACGATTCGCATTCGGATGTTCTAAAGCGCCACAAAGCGGGCAGGGCTGACCGTTTTCTAACTCATCAATGTAGTGCTCAAGGCTCGCAACTTTTTGGAGTAGCGTCAACTGCGTCTGCTTTTCTAGGCGCTTATCCTTGGCTACTTTAATCGCTTCTTCAGTATCAGCGATGGATGCTTTGAGAGTCGCTAAGGTGTCACTGATACTAGGCTGCGATGATTGCAGGTTTTTGATTTGAGAGGTGAGCGTGATTAGCTGCTGATTGCTATATAGCAGTGGCTCAATTTGACTGATGATATGTTCAATCTGCTGCTGTTCAGCTCGCTGATCCGCCAATGATGTGGTCGCAAGCACTTGCTGCTGTTGCTGTTGTAACTCATTAAATTGTTTTTGAGTCGCTGCAATTGAGGTCTCTTGCGCCTCTTGCTGTGATATAAGCTTGGCTTTGTCTAGCTGGTACTGCTGGGTTTGCTCCGCTAGAGCCTTTTTTTGCTCCGCTAGAGTCATATTATCTTGCAGTAACGTCTTAAGCCTGCGACCGCTATTCTCAAAAGTGGCTATGTCAGTATCGATATCATTAAGCTCGCTATGCGTCTCTAGATACTCTACCGTACTCGCCAGCTGCGACTCACTTTGCGCAGCTAGGGTTTGATGCGATATTATGTCTTGCGTTAAGCGCTGCACATTAGCGGATAGCGACTCTTGACGTTGGCGGCTATCATTTAGACTATAGCTTTGCTGCTTGATACTTGCATCCAGCTCGCGGGTTTTAGCGATTTTAGGCAAGCCCTCTTGTAGTGCTTGTTGGGCCTGCTTATAGTTTTGATCAATGCTTTCAAGCTGAATTTGTAGTTGCTGTAAGTCAGACTGTTGCGTAGGTAGTTTTGCTGCTACTGTTTGCTGCTCGTCGGACAAGCGCTGCACAGTGTCACGACTGCGACTGAGTTGACCGAACTGACTCTCTAACTCCAGCGCTTTTATCGCAGCCTCTAAGCGCTTCGCATCAGAGGTGAAGTCTTGTTTTGCTTGTTCAGCTTGAGTTAAGTCGCTTTGGTAAGCGGCAAGCCTACCTTGCAGCTCGTCAACCGCCTCTAACCACTGAATCTGCTCACTTATTTGCTGATACTGTTGTTGCTGTTTGGCTTGTGCTGCTTGAGACGTTGTTAACTCCTCATAAATGTGCGCTTCTTCTTCAGTAGTCAATAAAATCAAGCCATCCAAGCCATACTGTAGTTTGCTTAAAACCTCTTCCTCAGAGCGCTTCTTTTCAAAGACATGAGTCGATATCGTCGCGTAAATATCCGTGCCTGTAATCTTTTCTAAAATATCGGCGCGCGCGTCCGCTTTGGCCTTTAAGAAAGCGGAAAAACTGCCTTGCGCGAGCAAAATGGAGCGCGTGAACTGCTCAAAATCCATGCGCGTAAGCGCTACGATCTTCTCTTTAGTACGTGATAGCTTACTCTCTAAAATCTCATCGTCACTATTCTCATTGTCAGTTTGAGTATTAACCAAGGCTATCTCGTGAGTTGCGTCCTGCAAATTACCATCAGGCTTACCATAAGCGCGGCGCTGACCCCAGCGGCAGCGGTATTGGACACCATTGAGATCAATGACTACCTCGGCAAAGCACTCTGCTGTTTGCCGAGTCATCACCTCATTACTGCTTTTACTAATGCTATTAATCCTTGGCGTTTCGCCATAAAGCGCTAAACAAATCGCATCTAAAATCGTGGTTTTGCCCGCACCGGTCTGTCCGGTGATGGCAAAGATGCCTTCGTTAATAAAAGCAGAATCAGCGAAATCGATGTGCCATTCGCCTTTGAGTGAGTTGAGGTTTTTGAGTCGCAGTTCGATGAGGCGCATGAGCAAGTCTTATGATTTGGATGGTTCAAAATTTTAAAATATGGATGATGTTTTTTAGAAATTTAGCTATTTATTCAGCCCGACTATCATCATGATAAATCGTATGCAAAATTTGCTGATAAGCGTCTAATAATGATTCTTTTTGCTCCTCTGGCACGTCATTAACCGTAAGGCAGCGCTCAAATACATCTTGCTCATTTAGGTCTTGCAGCGTCTCAGTGCTTTGTTCTTGGTTCAGTACTTTATTATAAGTGCGTGTATTTCTTATCTTTAATACTTCACAAGATAACCCTTCTATCATAGCAGCGACTTCTTCACGCAGCTCAGTGACAATGTCCTCACCATCATAAATAATCTCAAGCCATATCGACTCCGTTGGGTTTAAGTCTTTGATGGTATTAGCAATAGTGGCCAAATCGCCTGATATTTGCGCGAGTTTTTGAAAGCAAGGAATAGCTAGCGAGACGACTTGCATATGACTGTTGTCATCTGAATATAGGACTTTATAATCATTAGGTGGGGATTGGTTTGCATTTATTTCATTATTTTCTGATGAAATAGGAGCATCTTTTTTATTGTCCGTAATGTCTGTATCCTCAAAACCAAAAAGATCATCGGCAAACAAATCATGGTTAAGTGTGGACGCTTTTTTAGTGACTTTTTGAACCGGTTCTACTGTGACCTCTGCTAACAAATGAGTTGGTTCTTGTGTTTGCGGCTCTATAATAGATCTATCCAACCCTGCGCCAAACTGTACGAGTAGCACTTGCTTTTGCTGACGGGCTTCACCAAAGCCCATGGCGATAGGCGAGCCTGAATAGCGAATATGCTCTTGTCCGCCAACGCGCTGCGGCACATGCAAATGCCCAAGCGCGACATAATCGAAGCTCTCATCGAACATCTCAGCTGATATTTGACCGAGGTTACCGACATAAAGATCGCGGACGCCATCATCTTCAGTGGTTTTGCTACCAGCTGCGAACAGATGACCGGTTGCGATGATAGGAATATGGCGCTGATGTCTCTCGCACAATGATTGTTGTGCGGCATTGGCTAAGCTTGCGACTTCATCGTAGTGCGCGCGGATACCTTTAATAACATTAGTATCTTTGCTATCAGCTGACTCGCCAGCACTGCTGCTACGCACATCACGATCGCGCAGATAAGGCACGGCGGCGATAATGCAATGCGGATTACCGTCGTTATCATCTAATATTAACACCTCATCGTTTAAGTCTTCACAAGCAGTGCCGATGACATGCACGTTTAAGAATTTGAGCACTTGGCTTGGCGCATCGAGAAAGGTTGGGGAATCGTGATTGCCGGCGACGATGACAATATGCTCACAGCATAAAGTTGAGACTTTGCCCAAAAATTCATAATACAGGGCTTGCGCCCGATTGCTTGGCGTCATGGTGTCAAAGATATCACCGGCAACGATAAGCACATCGACATTTTGCGCGTTGATGGTCGTCTCAAGCCAAGCTAGAAAAGCTTCAAACTCTTCATAACGCATACGACCATACAGTCTGCGCCCCAAATGCCAGTCTGAGGTATGCAGGATTGTGAGCGGCTTAACGGGGTTTTTAACAATATCAGCTGCGGACATAGGTAGGCTTAATAGCAATAAATAAAAAGGGTTTTATTCTAGCAAGAATTGCTGAGGTTTGCTGTGCTTGAATGATTAGAAGGGTCTAATATGAACTAAAATAACCGTCTATTAAGACTAAGAGAATTAGGAAAACGAAAAAGCCACCTTAATAAATGATTAAAGTGGCTCCGTTCAATAATGACAATAAAGTGTTTATCCAATAATCAACTGCTCTAAACTATCCTCTTTTGATTCAGAAAGAGTAGCAATCATCGATAACGCATGAGCTTGTTGGTCAACAGCTTGACCCTTTGGTGTTGTTGCTGTCCCGCCACGCAGCCAATTACTTTCAGTATTAGCTAGACTTTGCTCATGCTGCTGCAGATGTAGATTGTACCAAGCTAAATCATGATGCAGCGCCACTACATCACCCATAATGAGTAAGGCAGGCGTTGGCAACTGCGCTTGTTCTTGTCGCTCTACGATACTAGCCAGTGTACCGGTCAGCACTTGCTGATTAGGCATACTAGCGTTGGAGACGATAGCGATAGGCGTCTCACTGCTACGGCCTGCCTCGATTAAACCTTCAGTCAAACGCTCTAGCGAATGCAAGCCCATATAGAAGACCACCGTCTCATTGGTATCGAGCAGATTCTCAAACTTTTCATTAGGCACACCAGCCTTTAAAAACCCTGTGACAAAACGCACCGACTGAGAATGATCGCGGTGGGTGAGTGGAATACCAGCGTAGCTCGCGG
Source organism: Psychrobacter sp. Ps3 (assembly GCF_022129275.1). Lineage (NCBI taxonomy): Bacteria > Pseudomonadati > Pseudomonadota > Gammaproteobacteria > Moraxellales > Moraxellaceae > Psychrobacter > Psychrobacter sp. Ps3. The sequence goes on along the minus strand of NZ_JADQAL010000005.1, from coordinate 96,258 downwards.
CAGCATTAGCAGCAGTGATACCTGGTACTACTTGATAAGGCACACCGTGCGCGCGCAGGCTCTCAATCTCTTCACCGCCGCGTCCAAATATAAACGGATCGCCGCCTTTGAGACGCACGACTCGGCGACCTTCTTTAGCCTCGTTGATTAACAACTCATTGATACCCAATTGCGCGACCGCGTGATTGCTACGTTTTTTGCCAACATAGACTTTGTCCGCATCACGGCGGCACAAATCTAATACTTGCGGGGAGACGAGCGCATCATAAAAGACGATATCGGCTTGCTGCATGAGACGTAGCGCTTTAAAGGTTAATAATTCCGGATCGCCTGGGCCTGCGCCTACGATATAGACTTCGCCAACAGGATTTTTGCCTTTATTGCTGATATCTGAATCTGTATCTTGATTGTCTAAGTTTGCTGCAGAGTTTGTGACCACTTCTGTATCATCGCTATGTTGATTGGCAATCTTTTTAGCAGTCTCAGCTAAGTCTTTTTGCAATTGCGCAGTCGCCTCAGTCTCGTTGCCGGCAAAGATGAGCTCACTGACCTTACCTTCAAAGGCGCGCTCCCAAAACTGACGACGACCCGTAAGCGTTGGGATTTTACTTTTAACCTCTGCGCGAAACTCGCCTGCCAGTTTTGCCAATTTACCATAACCTTGCGGGATCAGCGTCTCAAGTCGTGCCCGAAGCAAACGCGCCAGCACGGGCGCTTTACCATTCGATGAGATACCAATAACAATCGGATTGCGATCAACGATCGCGGGAAAAATAAAGTCACATAAATGCGGTGTGTCAACGACGTTGACCGGAATATTGAGCGCGGTTGCATCGGCATGAATTTGATGGTTCAACGCCTCATCATCAGTGCCAGCGATGATAACGCGCGCGCCTTGCATGTACTTTTTATTATAATTTTCATAAATAAGAGTATGCTTCTCATCACTTAATAACGCGTGCAGCTCATCACAGATACTAGGGGCAACAATAGTAATAGCAGCACCGGCACGGCTAAGCAAATCCGCCTTTCGCAGTGCCACATCGCCGCCACCCACGATCAATACTTTGCGGTTATCGAGTTTAAAGAATAAGGGAAAGGTATTCATAGGAGCACCAAAGATTATGCAAATTTATGTATGGCGTCATTATGAAGTATCGCGCGCGCTATCTCACCTAATGGATTGGCATTAGTATAGTTATATTTTTCATAAGAAAAGCGATTTTTGTTTAATATAGGAATGAGTGAGGCGAGTTCTTTACGTATTCAAAGTTAAGCAAACATACCCTAACATCGATATTCGTTTAACTGTGTTAGCATATTTTCAATAAATCAATAATCAAAGCGCAAACATGCTCTCGCCAGGCTTTATCGAAACGCCAATGACTGACGGTATCGATGATGAGCGTTTAGATCGTATCCCTGCTCAGCGTGCTGACAAGCCAGAAGAGATCGCTGCATTGGTAGTATTCTTAGCATCTGATGACTCAAGCTATATGCATGGCGCTAATATCTTTATGGATGGCGGCTGGGTGCTTGGCCGTAAATAGCAATTCCTCTTTTTAGCAGTCATAGATACAATCAAATAGATACAATCAAAAAGCCCTCTCACCTTGAGAGGGCTTTTTGATTTTTACAAATTATAGATGAGTACTAAAACCTACAGCTGGGTGTGTAGTCCGCACTCGCGGTGCTCTTCAACCTTAGTCGGATCAAAATAATCAAACTCGTTAGGCAAGTTGTGCTCATCTAAGTACTTATCTAAATCACTATCGGTTTTTTCAAACAGCGGCGCAACTTTTAGCACACCGTCTTTTGAGAGGCTTAGAACATCGAGACCTTGGCGGAATTCGGTTTGATCTTTTCGGATAGCGTTGAACCAAACGTCAGGCTTTAGCTCATCAAGGGCGCGGCGAAACGGCTCAAGTTTGACTTGCTCAGTAAATTTGTCGTGTAGCTCGTCATTGACGCCTGGGATACCACCCAGAGTGACGTCACGGTGGGCCGCCGTCTGCTTAGGAATATAAGTAATGACGTTTAGGTCTAAGTCGTTGATCACTTTATTAGCGAAACGATAAGTGGCATCGGTGTTGTAGCCTGAATCTACCCATAATACGGTGATGTCAGGGCGCAGTGAAGCGACTAAGTGCAAAATGGCAGACTCATAAGGGCGAAAGTTAGTGGTGATAATAGGGTTTTTGGCTTGCGATAGCGCCCACTCAACGATCTCTTCAGGCGATTTGCCTTGCAAGTCTTTATTAGCTTGGTCGATGTCTAGGCTTGGATGTAGTTGGCTCATGGTTATGTCCTTAAATTAGAAAATTAATGTAATTGTTAAATAGAAAAGTAAAAACTAAGTGCCTGCAAACATAGGTAGTGCGGAGGCATCACGGCCCCCATAACTACTTGCAAGCGCGGTAAAGGCCTGTTCGATATGAAACTTGGAGTCCGGATGTACATCATGTTCGCTCAGTACAAAGCTATCGACGCCGACGCGCAAAAGATAAGCGATTTGGTCACGGCCAAACTCGCCTGCGACTCGAATCTCTTTTTTGTAGCCCAATTGACGTAAGGTTTGTACAAAGCTAAAGGCGCGACCATCAGCAAACTTGGGCACATGAATGACAATCAGCGTTTGCTTCAATAACAGCTCGCTAAGTTTGCTTAGGACATCGGCATCAGTATCGGCAGTAATCCACACGCCAAGATGACTGCTGTGCTGAACGATAAGCTCATACACCTCGTTCATCAGCCCGCCTGCAAGCGCGCCTTCAGTATTCAGCAGATCGGCTAGCGGCACGATAACCTCAGGCTTTTCTTGACGGTGTAGCAGCTCAAGCAAAGTGATCTCACTCAAAGCAATACCGCCGGGTAGAGTATCAGTGCTTAGTGCCAGCCAGTTATCTTGCGCGCTAATATCACCGCCTTGACTATCTAAGATATGATGATTAGCCATAGACCTTCTCCTTAAACGGATCAATACCGACGCGCTCTACCAATTCGCCAAAGCTTTCGACATCGTTATCCGTAGTTGCGCGTAGATCGACATAGACATCAACGATCTGTTGAATGGTATCCGCCACCGCTTCGGTTGGGACAGAGCGGCCAAGTATTTTGCCAAGTTTGGCGTCGTTACTTGAGTTACCGCCAAGGCTGATCTGATACCAGTTCTCGCCCTTTTTATCGACGCCGAGAATGCCGATATCGCCAGTATGATGATGCGCACAGGCATTGATACAGCCCGACATATTGAGTCGAATATCACCCAAGTCATACAAGTAGTCCAGATCGCTAAACTGCTTCTCGATTTGCTCGGCGATGTTATGCGTCGTGGCATTAGCGAGCGAGCAGTAATCCCAACCGGGACAGACGATCATGTCGGTTAAGGTATTAATATTAGGACGCGCTAAGTGCAGATCTGATAATTGCTGCCACAGCTCGTATAGCTTATTGGCTTCCACATCAGCAAAAACCAGGTTCTGCTGATAGGTACCACGCAGCTCGCCAAAACTGTACTCATCTGCAAGATCGGCTAGCGCATCCATTTGTGAGTCGGTAACGTCGCCTGAAGGCACGTATTTACCGTCAACCAGTCCTGCTTTTAAGGAGATGACCACCGCGCGGTAACCTGCAATTTTATGCGCGACGGTGTTTTGCTGATACCAATTGGCAAAGTCTTTATTATCCGCAAGCTGCTGCTGCAGCTCAGACTGCACTTGTAGCCCATCAAATGTCTTGTAATCAGGTACGCTAAAATAACTGGTAGCCGTCGCAAAATTGTCATCAGTTAAGGTGAGCGGACCATCTTTGGTATTCGCCTCCCACTCGGCATCAACGAGCTTAGCAAACTCGCGCCCGCCTAAAGTATCGACCAAGATTTTGATGCGAGATCTATACTTGCTACCTTTGTCACGGCGACCATGCAAGTTATAGACCCGTAAAATAGCATCTAAATAGCTGAGCAGATGTTGGCGCGGCAGAAACTCATTAATGACTTTACCCAGTACAGGGATACGACCAAGACCGCCGCCCACTAGCACCTCAAAGCCAAGCTCGCCGGCGTCATTTTTCTTAACATGAAGGCCAACATCGTGGACTTGCGTGGCTGCGCGATCGGTCTCTGTACCGATAACCGCAATCTTAAATTTACGCGGCAAAAAAGCAAATTCGGGATGAAAGGTTGACCACTGACGAATAATCTCACAGTAAGGACGCGGATCGGCGATCTCAGCCTGATGAATACCAGCATAAGGGTCAGTGGTGGTATTACGAATACAGTTGCCAGAGGTTTGGATGGCGTGCATCTGCACGGAGGCCAGCTCCGCTAAGATATCAGGAACCTCTTCTAATTTTGGCCAGTTGAGCTGAATATTGGTACGCGTGGTAAAGTGCCCGTAGCCTTTATCGTATTTACGGGTAATCTCGGCAAGTTTACGCAGCTGATAGCTGGCAAGTAGGCCATAAGGGATAGCAATCCGTAGCATCGGCGCATAGCGCTGAATGTAGAGACCGTTTTGCAGTCGTAGCGGTAGATACTGATCCTCTGGCAGCTCGCCTGCCAAAAAGCGTTCGGTCTGATCGCGGAACTGCGCGACGCGTTCTTCTACCAGCGTTTGATCGGCGTAGTTATATTTATACATGACGTAATCTCAATAGTGATTTGCGTGTGTAATAATTCTAGAGCGTGCTTCGGCGCTAATCTAGGGTGTGCTTCGACACTGAGCTGTTCAAAAATGGGCTTAAAGCAATATAGGCTGACATCATATAACTGTGCGCGGATAAATATAAATTCCTATAAGTTATATCCATATCCAAAGTCAGCATAAATTTTCATAACCAAAATTGGGTAGCCTAGGCGTCATCCATTAATTGCTCACAACCTAAGGGTATAAAACACTATGACTTCTATTCCTGCCCAATCAACATCAGATGATCAATCACAGTCCAAGCTAGTACCGCCGCATGGTAGCGAGACTCTAAAGCCGCTGCTATTAAAAGATAGCGCGCGCGAAGAGGCGCTGAAGCTTGCCAGCACCCTGCCGACCATTACCTTAAGCTCACGCGAGCGCGGTGATTTAATTATGCTAGGTATTGGCGGTTTTACACCACTAAATGGCTTTATGAATCAGGCGGACTGGCAAGGGGTGGTCGATGAGATGCGCCTAAAGTCAGGTGATAATGCTGGTCTGTTTTGGCCGATTCCGATTACCTTATCTGCGCCTAAAGCATTAACCGACACTCTTAATCAAGGCGATAAAGTTGCGCTTGTAAGCGAAGACGGCGAGGTGATGGGTATTATCACTGTCGAAGAGACTTACGATATCGATAAAGATCACGAGTGCCAGCAAGTCTTTACTACCACTGATCCTGAGCATCCAGGCGTGCAACAAGTGCTCAATCAAGGCGAGGTCAATGTCGCAGGCCGCGTCGAGGTGCTTAGTGAAGGCGAATTTCCTGAGCTATATCCGGAGATTTACAAAACCCCAAGTGAGACCCGTGAGATATTGAGTAATAAAGGCTGGAAAACGGTTGCTGCTTTTCAGACGCGTAACCCGATGCACCGTTCGCATGAGTATTTGGCGAAGATTGCTATTGAGATTTGCGATGGCGTACTCATTCACTCCTTGCTTGGGGCGCTAAAGCCAGGTGATATTCCCGCTGAAGTACGTCAAGAGGCCATTAAGACACTGATAGATAATTACTTCAGAGCCGATACCGTGATTCAAGCGGGCTATCCGCTAGATATGCGTTATGCAGGCCCTCGTGAAGCATTATTACATGCCGTATTCCGTCAAAACTACGGCTGTAGCCATCTCATCGTTGGCCGTGATCATGCCGGTGTTGGTGATTACTACGGTGCGTTTGACGCACAAACTATCTTTGATTATGTTGGAAAAGACGATTTGATCACTCAGCCGCTTAAAATTGGCTGGACCTTTTGGTGTAATGCGTGTCAAGCGATGGCCTCTGATAAGACTTGCCCGCACGATGCAAGCGAGCACGTCAAAGTATCCGGCACCAAACTGCGTAAAGCGCTATCAGAGGATCTTGAGGTACCTGATAACTTTAGCCGCCCTGAGGTGCTTGAGATCTTGCGTGAATACTATGCCGGTATTGCTAAAGAAGAACGCGCTGAGGTTAAGCTGACTGGCGCTTCTGCAGTTTAAGATAGTTTTAAAATATTCAAGCATAAAAAAGGTGTCAGACCATGAGTTTGACACCTTTTTTATCATTAAAACCTAACCAAACCATTATAACGCTTGAGCGTTAATTCAATTCGACTTCTCCTGCTAGCTTTTGATAATCGCCAACGATTGAGCCGCCACCAGAGCAATAATAATTAAGCGCGTACTTATCATCGCTATCTATCGTCAGCTGATCACTTTGAAATTGTAAAAATACTTTACTGTCATTAGCTGTGGTCTCAAAGATAATCCCGTGTGCTTGATCTTGACCCATGAGTTTTGCTTGGCCATCAAAGGTGCAAGTTGGCTTTTTTATATCATCACGAGAGCGCACTGTTATATGAACGCTATTCTGATCATTCTCATCTGCTTGCACCTTCACGGCAATCCAATCATAGCCTTGATGACGCTGACTATAGCTATCTGACACATAATCACCGACTACCGCTTGTACGGCAGGAGATACGGCGGCTACAGTTGCTAAGCTAGCTGTTGCCATAGTACTAGTGCTAGTAGCGGATGAGGTGTTATTGCAGCCTACTAGCGATGCGCTACTGATGAATATTGCAGTTAACATAGCGAGTGAGGGATAAGGTTTTTGAGAGGCGCGCAAGATCATATATAAGCCTTAATACTTAGAAAGTTAGTAAATAAGAAGATAAAGGTAATAACCGTTAGATTAAAGCAGCATAGCTAATAACGTGGCTAATGCCAAGATATTCCTTTAATTAGCTTTTTTGATATTTTCATACTCATATATTCCATTTTGGCAGAAACATACACATATTCATCATTAAAGATAATATGCAGACGCTGTTAGCATACTTGCATGATTATTCAGCCGCAGGGCAAGACCTATTCCCTTTTTTTATTGAACATTTATCAATGATCTATTCGAGTCGAGGCACTTATGACCAAAAGCTACTCTGTAAATAAAACCCACTTATTTAAAAACAAAACACTAAGCGCCCTCAGTATCGCAGGCGTAGCAGTCACGCTTGGCCTAGCAGGCTGTAGTAATAATGAGACCGCAGACACGGCAACCAGCGCCGACTCTGCGGCAAGCGGGGAGGCGCAAAACATTGAGCTGTTAAATGTCTCATATGATGTAGCGCGTGATTTTTATAAAGATTACAACCCGATGTTCGTTGAGCATTACCAAGCCGAAAACCCTAACGCTACTATCAATATCAAGCAGTCGCACGGTGGCTCAAGTAAGCAAGCATTGTCTGTCGCAAATGGTCTACAAGCGGATGTCGCGACGATGAATCAAGGCTCAGATATTGAGCTATTACAAAAAGAGGGCTTGGTCGCGAACGATTGGGAGCAGCAGTTCCCAGATAACGCGGTACCTTTTACCAGTACGATCGTCTTTTTAGTGCGTAAAGATAACCCTAAAAACATCAACGATTGGGAAGATTTGACCAACGACGGTATTGAGATTGTCATGGCCAATCCAAAGGTGACGGGTAACGGTCGTTATGCCTTCTTGGGCGCTTATGGTTATGGCTTACACGCTTTTGATAATAACGAAAATGACGCGCAAAACTACGTCAGAGACATGCTCAAAAACGTCAAAGTCTACGAGAATGGCGGACGCGCGGCAACCACAACCTTCGTACAGCGTGGTATCGGTGATGTGCTTGTGACCTTTGAGAATGAAGCGAACCTAGCTGCGACTAAGTTTGGACAAGGACTAGTCGATATCGTGTACCCTGATTATTCTATTAAATCAGAGAGCCCTGTCGCTGTCGTTACTACCGTTACTGATAAAAAAGGCACGACAGACGCCGCCAAAGCGTATCTAGATTACTTATGGAGCGAGCCGGCTCAGCAGCTAGCGGCTGATCTATACCTGCGCCCAAGTGTGCAAAGCGTCCTTGAGAAAAACGGCGACAAATTACCACCGGTTGAGACTTTCCGTCCAAATGATACTTTTGGCTCTTGGGATGAGATTATGGGTAACTTCTTTAGTGATAACGGTGTCTTTGATCAGCTGGCAGTGAATGCTCCGCAGTAGCGCTTACCATAACGACTAGCCATTATTATTGTCTTTATGAGCTGTCTTAACAGACAGACAAATCCAAAATGTTCATCATAAATAAGTAAGGACATGGCCACCTGCGCTATGTCCTTTATACCGTAAGCTGCCTAGATGCTCACCACAAATTCAAGAGCACTAAAAGACAAAGCACTCATAATCATCAATAAGTGCTGATAACAATACAGACAGCGACGTAATAATTAGGATATCACTATGAGCGCCACGACACCTCCGGTCAGCCCCTCGCCCAAACCTGCAAAAAAAAGCTGGCTGACCCGTATGCGCCAGCGTAATGTGTTACCGGGTTTCGGGCTTAGCATGGGTATTACCGTTTTTAGCTTGTCCTTGCTGGTGGTGTTGCCGTTTGCGATGATGGCATATACAACGACGCAGATGGGCTGGAGCGGGTTTTGGGAGACCATCTCACAGCCGCAAGTGACTGCTGCTATAAAGCTAAGCTTGTGGGTGTCGTTTCTTGCGATGCTGACCAATATGGTGTTTGGTACGCTTGTCGCTTGGGTGCTGGTGCGCTACGAGTTTTGGGGCAAATCTTTAATCAATGCCTTAGTTGATCTACCATTTGCCTTACCAACGGCGGTAACCGGTATCTCGCTTGCCACGCTTTATGCGCCTAATGGTCTGATAGGGCAGTGGTTTGCCAAATTTGATATTCAAGTGGCGTTTACACCGATAGGTATTTGGCTGGCTTTAGTCGTCGTTAGTTTCCCCTTTATCGTGCGCGCTGTACAGCCGGTACTTGCCGAGCTATCGGTTGAATTTGAAGAGGCCTCAGCGGTATTGGGCGCTAATCGATTAACGACATTTGGTAAGGTTATCTTGCCTGAGCTACTACCAGCGTTATTTATGGGCGTGGGCATGATGTTTGCTCGCGCAACCGGCGAGTACGGTTCGGTTATTTTTATCGCCGGTAATATCCCAATGCAGTCTGAGATTTTGCCCATCATTATCATCAGTAAGCTTGAGCAATTTGATATTCAAGGGGCATCGGCTGTCGCTTTATTTATGCTGATGATCTCGTTTGTTATTTTGCTCAGTATCAACATCGTACAGTGGAAGCTGTCGCGCCGCGTAGGAGCACGCTAAGATGCAAATCGCCAATAGTTATGATTATCAAAGCAATCCTGCCACCAAAGACGCGCCGTGGATCAGACGCTTATTTATCGGTATCGCCGTATTATTTATGATTTTGATGCTGGTTATACCCTTGCTTGCGGTGTTCTATGAAGCGCTAAAGGGCGGCTGGGATCTATACATCGCCTCGCTTGTGGAGGATGAGGCCCTACAAGCGATTAAGCTGACGCTACTAACTGCCGCTATCGTCTTACCGATCAATATGGTGATGGGTATCGCTATTGCGTGGTTGGTGACGCGTTATCAGTTCAAAGGTAAGCAGCTAGTGACCACCTTGCTTGATCTGCCGTTTTCGGTGTCGCCTGTGGTTGCAGGTCTGATGTTTATCTTGCTGTTTGGTCTGAACTCTCCTGTTGGCGGCTGGCTTGAGAGTCTTGGCTTTCAGGTTATCTTTGCAGTACCGGGTATTGTGCTGGCAACGTTATTTGTCACTTTTCCCTTTGTTGCGCGCGAGCTAATACCTTTGATGCAGACCCAAGGCGACTCGGAGGAGCAAGCGGCACTAACATTAGGAGCTAGCGGTTGGCAGACATTTTGGCATATTACTATGCCTAATATTAAATGGGCGCTGCTGTATGGTCTGATTTTGACTAATGCGCGAGCCATGGGCGAGTTTGGCGCGGTGAGTGTGGTATCTGGACACATAAGAGGCGAAACCAACACTATGCCGCTACTGGTCGAGATTGCTTATAACGAGTATAACTTTACCGCCGCCTTTGCTTTATCTAGTATATTGGCAGCGCTAGCACTAGTGACGTTATTGCTACAACAGGTGATGACGAAGATGCAAGAGCGCAAATTCGCTAAGTCTGCGCGTCTGGTTGCTGCTCCTGAGCTACCTGTCAGCGCCAATGACACACCTACACGGCATAAGCCTGAATAACAAATAGCGTAAGCCATTTATATTATAAGCAAATAAGAGATACACGTATGAGTATTGAAATTAGAGATGTTAATAAAACCTTTGGTGATTTCACCGCTTTGAATAATATCAATATCACCGTACCTACAGGTAAATTGACGACACTGCTTGGCCCCTCAGGCTGCGGTAAAACCACGTTATTACGCATTATTGCCGGCTTAGAATATGCAGACTCTGGTCAGATACTATTCGATGATTTGGACGTGACTAATGTTCCGGTACAAAAACGCCATATCGGCTTTATGTTTCAGCATTATGCGCTGTTTCGTCATAAAAACATCGCCGATAACATTGCCTTTGGCCTAACATTACTACCTAAGTCTGAAAGGCCTAGTAAAACCGATATTAAAAAGCGGGTAGCAGAGCTATTAGAGCTCGTACAATTACCACAGCTTGCCAATGCTTATCCGCATCAGCTCTCAGGCGGGCAGCGTCAGCGTATTGCACTAGCAAGAGCCTTAGCGGTCAAGCCAAAACTACTGCTATTAGATGAGCCATTTGGGGCGCTTGATGCCAAAGTGCGTAAAGAGCTGCGGACATGGCTAAAAGACATTCACCATGAACTAGGGATTACTAGTATTATGGTAACCCATGATCAAGAAGAGGCGCGGGCAATATCTGATGAGATTGTGGTGATGAATCATGGCCGTGTCGAGCAAGTTGGCACCTCAGAGCAGCTTCTTAACCAGCCCGCCAATAGCTTTGTCAGAGACTTTTTAGACTTGGCATAGTGTTATGGTCTATAAAAAAAGACCTATAGCTCATTATTAGCTATAGGTCTTTTTTTGCTTTTTTATAAGATGACATAAGCTCTTATATTACGTGGCTCTACCTGATAAATAAACTATCAGCGCAGTTACGCATCAGCACTTTGAGCGGTACTTAACTCTTTTATAGGTGCGTTTTGTTCTTTTAGTGTCTGATAAGTGGTCTCAAGGATAGTGGCACACCAGTCAGGCATGTCATTCGACACTTTATACCACATCCACGTCCCATCACGCACACAGCTAAGGATACCTAGCTTTTTGAGATGGTTTAGATGCCGCGATATCGTCGGCTGCGGCTGATCTAGCATATCGACTAATTCGCCTACGCAGCGCGCTTCTTTTTTGTATAAAATCTGGAACAACTTCAAGCGCGTAGGGTCTGACAAGACTTTGAACAGCTCAATGGGCTGTATAGCATTATTGGGGTTAGACATATAAAGGTCTCTTGGATGATAGCTTATCTGCTCACAAATCTGTTCACAAAAAAGTCAATGATGGGTGAATAAACCCGTCTAAAAAGAAACAATAGGATATCGACAAATACAGGGTATTAAATCAGTAAATACTCATAAATGATAGCTCAGAAATAAATTATGACATTCGTTTATAGTACTGACATAACTTATATACTAAAAATAATATTAATCACTATTTGTAATAGCGACGATATTCTAGCTTTCATGGTATTTGAGTGTCAATCTATAAAAATAACCGTTCATCGGCAATTTGCTACACTTCATACTGCTTATTCTACCAAATTAAGTAACGAATTTATATGCGATTAAGTAAATATTGCTAAGTAGAGCTACAAATTTCTTTAGTTATCGTCTTTTATGAGTTTCATTGCTGATTATTGTTATAGAGGCGATCCGTTATCCTAACCACAGCAACATTAGCAAGAGAAAAGTGATGGTTATAAAAGTTATTGTAAATGCTAATAATTATCATTATAATGGTTTTAAGCCAGTTTATAGTGATTGGCATACCAATAGCATTAAGAGCTTAAAGTAGGGGTAGTTATATGTACGTTTGCATCTGTAACGACGTCAAAGAAAAACAAATTCAAGCCGCCATAGCTTCAGGTATTGATACGCTTGATGACCTAAAAGACACCCTTGATGTCGCTACTTGCTGCGGCTGCTGTGAGCCTATGGTCAATGACTATCTTGATGAGCATCACGCCAAACTTGATGTATTAGCGTATGCCGTATAGCGCTAGGTATCGCCGACTTGATTCGCGCTCTTGTCCATAAACAACCTATAAATAGCTAGTCAGATATGAGTCAGCCGTCCATTGCTTATCACAGCAGGGCGGCTTTTTAATGTGTGCAGCTAGGTGCATAAAGCCTCAATCAAAAGTAAGGCTGAAACGTAAGAGCGCACTAAAAGTAGCGGCGGCTTATGCTCATAATAATTTAGTCTGATAACAATTATCAGTTAGCATCTTATTCTTAGTTCTTAATATTACAAGCCCCGCGCTGTCTTTATGTTAGACTCAACAGTTGATTCATTACGTTTTAGCTTGCGGTGTTATTGACAGCGCTAATAATGATAAAAGCGAATAAACAAAGGAGTAGCGATTATGAAAGGCAGCCAAAAAGTTATCGATTATTTAAACTTTTTATTAGGCGGTGAGCTGGCGGCGCGGGATCAGTATTTTATTCATTCTGAGATGTATGCTGAATGGCATTATGGCAAGCTTTATGATCGTATCCACCATGAGATGGAGGATGAAACCCTGCATGCGCAAGCGATTATTCGCCGTATCTTAATGCTCAGCGGTACGCCTAAAATGACGGTGAATGAGATCCGTATCGGCAGCACTGTACCTGAGATGCTACAGTTTGATCTTGATCTTGAATATAAAGTGCAGCAGCACCTAAAAGACGGCATTGCCTTATGCGAAGAGGAGCACGATTACGTCACTCGTGATATCTTGGTGGAGCAGCTGCAAGACACCGAAGAAGATCATGCGCATTGGTTAGAGCAGCAGCTTCGCCTGATTGATATGGTGACTTTGCCTAATTATCTACAAAGCCAGATAGCAGAAGTACCGCCAGAATTAACCCAAGGCTAGCAGTCGGGTGATAGGCTAATATCAGTTATGTAAATGCTTACGTTTTTTAGATGCTTAGGAGAGAGAGATGAGAGGCGATAAAGAAGTAATTAGAGCCCTAAACAAGGTACTTGGACAGTCGCTAATAGCGATTAATCAGTATTTTTTGCATGCGCGTATTGCGCGTCATTGGGGTCTTGAGGCTTTAAATGAAAATCAGTACAAACAGTCTATCTATGAGATGAAATGGTCGGATGATCTGATTGCGCGCATTTTGCTATTAGGGGGTCTGCCAAACTTGCAGGACTACGGCAAGATGTTTATCGCAGAAGACGTGCCTGAGATGATTGAGTGCAATCTACGCTTAGAGCGCCAAAAGTTCGACATCATCACCGATGCGATTACCCTGTGTGAGCAGCACAAAGACTATGTCTCACGTAAGCTACTTGTCGAGCTAAAAGACGGTAATGAAGAGTACGACGATTGGCTAGACACCCAGCAAGATCTTATCCGCGATGTCGGCGTGCATAACTATATTCAATCGCAGATTAATGACGATCATACGCCATAAGTATGCAAGCTTTACTAACTATAGTTCTTTAATAACTATAATTGAAGTTTATTCCTAGAAGCTCTTGTAATACGGTTAATAAAAAAACCAGCCTAAGCCTTGTGAGCTTAAGCTGGTTTTTTTGAGTTTATATCTTTAGACAACTAGGGCGTGTCCCTATTTTAAAAATGGTGATAAAAATGAGATAAATCGCAGGCAAACAAGGAAAATAGCGCAGGTAATATCAAGATATTGACCAGCTATTTGACACCGTTTGCCAAAGATTTAGCAATTTTTAGCCCATTTAGTCATAAACGCTTGAATTAGGGACACGCCCTAATACAAGCCGTCGCCATCATTAGGCTTAAGGCGTAAAAAATGCAGCCCTGATAAAATAGTCAAGATGCCAAGTACCCAGTAAGTCGTCTGAAATGCCATCAGCATATCGAGATCCATGCGCTCACGCAATAAGTTGAGTACCGCCGCGCCAAAGGCAATCCCAAAACCGATCGCAAGCTGCTGATTAACCGCCATTAAACTATTGCCGCTACTGGTCTGTGTGCCTTCCAAGTCACCTATCGTAAGAGTGTTCATAGCGCTAAACTGCATGGAGTTACAAGCACCCATAATGATCAAAATAGGGATATACCATATCCAATAAGACGGATCGTTGAACTGCGCTAGAATAATAATCAAAATACCCAATAAAATCGTGTTCACCACTAATACCTTACGGTAGCTGTAGCGCTGGATGATTTTACTGACCCAAGGCTTGATACCCATAGCGCCAATGGCTATAGGCGCAAGCAACCATCCCGCCTGAGAAGGTGAGTATTTAAACACCACTTGCAGCAGCAGCGGCAACAAAAAAGGCACCGCACTAATTCCTAAGCGAGTAAATAAATTACCAACAATGCCGATTCGAAAGGTGCGAATACGAAACAAACTCAAGGGAAATAGCGGTGCTTGCCGGCGCTTAGCATGCCAAACATAAGCGCCTATCAATATTGAAGCAATCAGCGCGAGTATCAGTCCATATAAGCCGCGACCAGTTTGTGAGCCAAACTCAACGGCTAAGGTAAAGCCGCAAGCCGCGGCGGCAAATAAAGCAAAGCCTGCCCAATCTAAATGCTTGGCATCTTCAAACAAGTCAGGCACCAGTTTTTTGCCCATAACGTAGCCTAGGATACCCATAGGAATATTGATTAAAAATATCCAATGCCAACTGAAGTATTGTACGATATAGCCGCCGAGCACTGGGCCTACTAATGGGGCAATCAGCGCCGGAATCACCGCAAAGTTCATCACCGTTAAAAGCTTATTGCGCGGATAAGACTTGACTAAGATCAGCCGTGCAACTGGCGTCATCATCGCCCCGCCAATCCCTTGTATCACACGCGAGCCAATCAAAATATCGAGCGTCGGCGAAGCGGCGCACATCAGCGACCCGACAGAGAAGATAATAATAGCGGATAAAAATACCTTACGCGTGCCGTACTTATCCGCCAAAAAACCACTAATCGGAATAAAGATCGCTAAGGTTAGCGCATAACTGATCACCGCCCACTGCATTTTGAGTGGCGACTCTCCTAGAGCCTCAGCCATCTGCGGCAGCGACGTGTTAAGAATCGTCGCATCAAGGATCTGCATAAACAGCGCTACGGCTAACACATAAGGTAGGAATTTATCTTGCGCTGGGGTTAGCGTTACCATGTAGACATCACCATCGCTTACTTTATAAAGTGTTAAATTTATGAAGTATTAAATTATAGTTTGAGGTTTGCGCGTAGTATAGGGACAATCAGGCAGTAGTTAAAGAAGGGTAAAGTAACGGTTAGCGGCCAAAGCTCAGTCTCAAAGTGTAGTTACAGTCACGCTGATAACGATACGTACGGATATTCATCAGGTTAAATGACATAACTTGCTTAATAATCGCTACATTAGAGCTCTTTTCTAACTAGAGAGCTATCCGCTATAGTGAACTCTCAAAACTGAAATGAATGTTAAAATTTAAAGCTGGTAGCAGCTTTGATATAGTCGAACCACTATTAAAGTGTTACAGCGTTAGACTCGTTTAGCCTACTACTGTAGTACTTGCACTCGTCTGCCTTGTACCACTTTTAATATTGATTGACTATAATTTTATGAAGCAAAGTTTATAATAAAACAGGATAACCCTTATGAGTGATAATAATGATAACCCCTACAAACCAGCAAAAGTTTGGACGAATGATAAAGAAAACGGCGGTAAGTTTGCCAACACCAATCGTCCCACTGCAGGCGCGCGCCACGAGCAAACATTACCAGTAGGGGATGCGCCGCTACAACTCTACTCATTGAACACGCCAAATGGTGTCAAGGTCAATATCTTACTAGAGGAG
This sequence comes from Psychrobacter sp. Ps3, assembly GCF_022129275.1. NCBI lineage: Bacteria > Pseudomonadati > Pseudomonadota > Gammaproteobacteria > Moraxellales > Moraxellaceae > Psychrobacter > Psychrobacter sp. Ps3. The sequence continues at coordinate 80,201 of NZ_JADQAL010000005.1, read as the reverse complement.
CTGCGCGAGCTTGGGGTAAAAGGCGCAGAATATGACGCCTATAAGATCGATATCTCTGAAAATGATCAATTCGGCTCAGGCTTTGTCGATATTAATCCCAATTCTAAAATTCCAGCCTTAGTAGATTATTCAGCAGTAGAAGATGATGAGCCTATTCATATCTTTGAGTCAGGCGCGATTTTACTATATTTGGCAGAGAAGTTCGGTAAGTTTGTACCACTAGAGCAGGGCCGAGCGCGGACTGAGTGTCTGTCCTGGGTGATGTGGCAGATGGGCAGCGCACCGTATGTAGGCGGCGGCTTCGGTCATTTTTATGCGTATGCCCCTGAACCGATGGAATATCCGATTAATCGCTTTACAATGGAGACCAAACGTCAGCTTGATGTGTTAGATATTCACTTACAAGACCGTGATTATATGTGCGGTAATGGTGAACAAAGTTACAATATTGCTGATATGATTATTTGGGCTTGGTACGGCCAACTTGTGCTCGGCGATCTCTATGAAGGCTCGGCTGAATTTTTACAGGTTGATAGCTATCAGCATTTGCAGCGCTGGGCTAGAACCATAGCGCAGCGCCCAGCAGTAAAAAGAGCGGTTGATCTTCCGCTACAATCTATTCATTCCTAACCATCTAATCTGCGATAAAGCCTTAAAATTAAACCATTTATTAAAATAAAGAGCCGATAGCTTAAGTTATCGGCTTTTTTATGGGCTTAGCCAATAAGCCAGAACAAACACACAAGGAGTGAGCAAGACTAGCCATCGTTAGGCATCAATAGCCTACGGTAATGAGTGGTTATAGAGATTAAATAATGATTTTAGGACGATTTAATAGAATTTATATCCCTTTTATCTATTACACAATGATATATTGGAATAACAAACGGTAACATTAAGCGTTTAAGATAGTAGCTTGCCCATGTTAAAAATTTGCACTGATGTCTTATAAGTTTAAGAGTATCCCTTATGAAATATACTAATAATAAAAAAAATTGCCTAGATAATAAGCAGCGGCGCGTTCATCCTACGAGCGTAGCTCTGGCTATTGCGTCTTATACTCCCAAGGAGTACCTCAAAAAGTATTTGTCATTAGGCTTATTCGCCATTAGTGCTATGGCTGCTAGCACTATGGGTAATACGGCCACGCCGGTAGCGCTTGACTCAGAAGATTGGCAAGTCGCTTGTGACAATACTCGAACCTGCCGGCTAGCAGGATATCAAAGTCAGAATAACATTAAGATGCCAGTCTCTGTGTTATTGGTTCGCCGCGCTGGCGAGGCGGCAAAGGTTGATGGCAGAGTAAAGCTTGGCGGGGCTAAAGAGGGCTCAGCCAAATCCTTGCTGCAACTAGGTAACCGTCACCGTATCTCGCTTATTATAGATGGTAAAGACTATGGTGAGGCGCAGCCATACTCTAGCACTACTAATGACGCCGTCTTAACCCCTGGGCAAGTGAGCGCCCTGCTAGAGGCCCTGACCAAAGAGAGCAAGATCGAATTTGTGCTTCGTAATACACGCTGGGAGCTGTCCGGTGATGGTGCAATGGCAGTCATGCTAAAGGCAGATGAAGCGCAAGGGCGAGTTGGAACGAGTGGGGCGTTAGTGAAGAAAGGGGGTAAGTCTGACAGTCAAGTGTTAGCTGCCAGACCTGCCCCGCAATTACGCTTAGTGCCACCAACAACAAGAATGGCCAAAAAAAAGAGCTTTAGAATAGACGCCTCAGACCTTACAGCTATGATGAAAAATACCCTAGCAGATGCAAAGCGCGATTGTCCAAGCTTAAGCGATGATTCCGGCTGGCATGTGAAGCGCCTAAATGGCAATCAGCTACTCGCTCAGCATAAATGCTGGGTCGATGCTTATAATGTTGGCCATGGTATGTGGGTGATGAATGACAGCGCGCCTTATAACCCAAAATTGGTCACTAATAGTGCTACTAGCTATGACAGTGGCAAAATAAGCGCTATCCAAAAAGGCCGCAGCCTTGGAGATTGCTTAGAAAAGACAGACTGGGTCTGGACGGGTCGTCGTTTTGAGAAAAGCTACGAGAGCACCACAGGTCTTTGCCGTATGGTAGAGTCTGGCGGCGCTTGGGATTTGCCAACTTATGTCTCGGATGTTAAACGTTAAGCTTGGTAGTATTTTTATACTATGAGCGCTTATCATCCATATTCAGCTTAGCACTTATAATCAGTACTGCTACTGCTTAGTACTGTTACTTATTACTGATTAGTACCGACTTGGCCTCTAGCGCTTAGCATTTTGTTTGCTAACCCTTAGTATTACTGGTGAATGCACTATGGTTATGAACATAAAAAAATAGATAGGGATAATAAATAAGCTGTGATATACTACGTCGCCACGTTAGCTTCGACTACGTGTATTATGAGATTGATAACATCGCCTGCGATTTTGAGCCTAGGATGGCTATGAGTAATTGTTGCCGATGATTTTGTGTACTTAAATAGCTTTTATTGATAGCGCTATTTTTGACTCATATCTTATCTACTAGCCTATAGATTGGCTTAAATTGGGTGTTACTTGCCTTTATCTACTTTGGACAAAGTAATGATGAAGTTAGAGTAACAAACGAAGATAAGACACTCGGCACTACCACCAAAATACGTCAGACATCATGCAGATACTTTACCATTTTGCTTGGTAAATAGGCTGTTTGATGAACGGTTATCAGTGGTAGGCATCAAGCACGCTGAATTTGCAGCGGCTCAACTACCAAGGATACTCATGACTGACATCTTATCTACTATCGCCGCCCAAAACGGCATCATCGAAAACAACGACACTCAAACAACCAACACAGCAGCAGAACAAGCTCAAGCCGCTACTACTGACGCGTCTGAGACTACTGAAGAAAACCAAATCACCTTTGCTGATCTTAACATTGCCAAGCCTATCTTAACCTCGCTTGATCGCAGTGGCTATACAAACCCGACACCTATCCAAGCGCAGGCTATTCCTTTTGCTCTACAAGGTCGTGACTTATTACTATCAGCGCAGACTGGTAGTGGTAAAACAGCAGCTTTCGTTATTCCACTGCTAGATCGCTTAAGCCGTGCCACAAGCTTTGACAAACACACTAAAGCCCTTATCCTAACGCCTACGCGCGAGCTTGCTCAGCAGGTTCATGATAGCGTGCGTACGTATTCGCACGATATGCGCGGTCTATTTTGTGTACCGCTAGTCGGCGGCGCGCCGTATAACGGTCAGATTCGCGCGCTTAAAAAAGGCGTACAAGTGATTGTCGCAACCCCAGGTCGTCTGCTCGATCATATTAAAGCAGGCCGTGTTGATTTATCACACTTAGAAGTGCTCGTGCTAGATGAAGCCGACCGTATGCTTGATATGGGTTTTGCTGATGATATCAACGATATCCTAAAAGCGGCACCAACCGACCGTCAGACGGTGATGTGTTCAGCCACTTGGGATGGCCCAGTTGGTAAGATCGCTGCAAGCTTCACGAAAAACCCAGAGCGCGTGTCTATTAAAGTAGAATCGGCTCATATCGATGAAAAAGTCTATTACTGTGACGATTTTAACCATAAGAATAAAATCTTAGACAAAGTCGTTTGTCAGCCAGAGATGGACCAGATCATTATCTTTGCGGCAACCAAGCGTAGTACTGAAAAGCTTGCCAGCCAGCTTAAAGAAGATGGTCACAAAGCCAGCTTCTTACACGGCGATCTGCCGCAAAGCAAGCGTAACCGTATCGTACAAGATTTGCGTAATGGCAAATGCAAAATACTAGTCGCAACTGACGTCGCTGCTCGTGGTCTCGACGTACCTGCAATCTCGCATGTCATCAATTACGATCTACCGCGTCAGACAGAAGACTATGTCCACCGTATTGGCCGTTGTGGCCGTGCTGGTCGTACCGGTGTTGCAATCAGCTTATGTAGCATGGATGATCGTCCACAGCTAGCAGCTATTAATCGCTATCTTGATCGTAAGATGGAAGTAGAAGTTATTGAAGGGCTTGAGCCGAAGAAAACCTACGTACCAAGTGCGAATAAACCTAAAGGCCGCGGCCGCGGGCGTGGTCGCTCAAATGGTGGTGGTCAAGGACGCGGACGTTCAGGTGGCTATGCTGGTAAGTCTAATGGCGGTGGTCAACGCGCTAGCAACGACAGCGGTTATCAAGGCCAAGGCGCAGGCAAGTCACGTGACTCATCTGGTAAGCCAAAAGACCGTTTCGGCGGCAAGCCTTATCAAGGCAAGCGCAGTGGCCCTAATCGCGGCGATGGCACGAGTGCCCCGCGTGGTGATCGCGCAGCAACCGGACGTGGTCGCCCAAGCGGTAGCCAAGGCCGTCCAGCCAATCGCGCAAGCGGTAATGGTCGTCCAAGTGGCAATCGCGGCAACCGTGGTGGCAACTCGTAACAAACCATCATTTGGTCTGTTGAGCTAAACCTCTATTGAGGTTTACGAATAGTGTAAAAAGCCAGATATCTAGTGAATAGCTAGTATCTGGCTTTTTTGTAGGTCAATAAAAATAGGGCGCTCTTATGAGACGACCTTGCGCTCATTTTCGTGCTTCTCTATACTGCAATGCTTATTCACTTCCTCTCAATTGATCCCGCTTGGAGCTATTAGATGCTCGCTATTTCTGACTTAAAGATAGACAGCCTACCGTTAGCTTTTGGCATTATCATGGCAATTATTGGTTTGGTATTTTATACCCAAGGGCTGCCGGGCAAATTTTGGCGGCGCTTTTATGCCGTGCTGCCAGGTATTGTGCTGTGCTGCTTTATACCGGCGACGCTCAATAGCTTAGGCGTGTTTGCTGATGGTATCGGCTCGCAGATTTATGGTTTTACCGCTACTTATCTGTTGCCAGCAAGTTTACTCCTGATGACGCTGTCGATGGATGTGCCCAAGATATTGGGACTAGGCTGGAAGGCGATTGCCATGTTTTTTGCTACAAGCTTAGCTATTATTGTTAGCGGGCCTGTCAGTTTAGGGTTGGCAAAATGGGTGTCACCTGAGATGTTCACAGATGACACCTTGTGGCGCGGGTTTTCTGCGGTCGCAGGTAGCTGGATCGGCGGCGCGGCCAATCAGGCAGCGATGAAAGAGCTGTTCGGGGTTAGCGATGATTTATTCGGTATGATGATCTTAGTGGATACTACTAATGCATCATTATGGCTGTTAGCGATTTTAGTGTTAGCCAAGCATAGCGATAAGGTAGATCGCCTGTTAAGAGCAGATAACAGCAGCATAGAAAAAGTCATCAAAGCTGTCGAGAGCTACGAGCGCGATCATGCGCGTCCGGCCACTTTAAATGATTTAATGGTGATGTTTGGACTGTGTTTTGCCATGGTTGGGGTAGCGCATTTTGTCGGAGAACAGATTGCAGGTTTTTTTGCGCCCTATAGCTGGGCGGTGCAGTATAGCTTTGCCAGTAGCTTTTTTTGGATGGTGGTGATTATTACCTTAATCGGGGTTGTCTTCTCCTTTACCAAAATCCGTCGTCTGGATCATGTCGGCGCCTCCAAAATCGGTACGGTATTTATCTTTGTACTTATTGCCGCTATCGGTATGCAGATCAATCTTGCCGGCATCGTCTCGCAGTGGCGCTTACTCTTGATTGGCCTGATGTGGATGAGTATTCATGTGGCTATCATCTTTATTGTCGCAAGACTCATTCGCGCGCCGTTTTTCTTTTTAGCGGTTGGCTCAAATGCCAATACCGGCGGCGCGTCATCAGCGCCTATTGTCGCCACCGCTTTTCATCCGTCACTGGCGCCGGTTGGTGTGTTCTTGGGTATTTTAGGGTATGCGGTTGGTACCTTTGGCGGTTATATCAGTACACAGATGATGCGTTTGGTAGTGGGGTAGTAGCGGTTAAGAATAGCTTGTTTGGTACTAAAAAAGCAGCATAAACTCGTTTTATGCTGCTTTTTTTAAGCGAATAAATTATCAGCTTTGAGAATAACGATAACCGTCAGCTATTATTATTCAAAATGAACCACTGAGCGAATGCTTTCTCCTTTATGCATAAGGTCAAACGCTTCATTAATGTCCTCGATAGGCATCGTATGGGTAATGAAGTCCTCTAAAGGAATATCGCCTTGTAAGTAACTCTCAACGTAGCCGGGTAGTTCACTGCGGCCTTTGACACCGCCAAATGCCGAACCTTTCCAAACGCGGCCTGTGACAAGCTGGAATGGACGGGTGGAGATCTCTTGTCCTGCGCCAGCGACACCGATAATCACCGATTCGCCCCAACCTTTATGACAGCACTCAAGCGCTGAGCGCATGACATCGACGTTACCGATACATTCAAACGAATAATCGACGCCGCCATCGGTCATCTCGACGATAACGTCTTGGATAGGCTTGTCGTAGTCTTTGGAGTTAATACAATCGGTTGCGCCGAGTTTTTTGGCCAACTCGAATTTATCTTCGTTGATATCGATAGCGATGATGCGGCTGGCTTTGGCCATTTTTGCGCCGATGATAGCAGCAAGGCCGATACCACCGAGACCAAAAATAGCAACAGTAGAGCCTTCTTCTACTTTAGCAGTATTCATAACTGCGCCCATGCCGGTAGTCACGCCGCAGCCCAGTAAGCAGACCTTTTCTAGAGGTGCCTCTTCATCGACTTTGGCTAAAGAGATCTCAGGTAGAACGGTGTACTCAGAGAAAGTGGAGCAGCCCATATAGTGATAAATAGGCTCGCCATCTTTATAAAAGCGCGTGGTGCCATCTGGCATTAAGCCTTTACCTTGAGTTTCACGTACTGCCGAGCACAGGTTGGTTTTTCCCGAGCGGCACATTTTACAGACGCCGCATTCAGCAGTGTATAGAGGTATCACGTGGTCGCCAACGGCAACGCTAGTCACACCTTCGCCGATTTGCTCAACGATACCGCCGCCTTCATGGCCTAAGATAGCGGGAAATACGCCCTCTGGGTCTTCACCGGATAAAGTAAAGGCATCAGTATGACAAACGCCGCTGGCTAGAATCTTTACTAGCACCTCACCTTTACGCGGCAGCATTACATCTACTTCTTCAATAGAAAGTGGCTGTTTTGGGCCCCAAGCGACAGCGGCTTTGGATTTGATAAATTCATCGGTAGTATTGGCTTGTTTTGACATAGCTTCGCTTCCTTATTTTTAATTTTAACGAGTGTTTAGAATGATGGTGACTATTTTATATTATTTCTAGAGTAATGATAATATAGTAAAATTGAAAAAATCTTTTACAAGGTGGTAATAATCATGCAGTGGGAAGGCGTTAATGAGTTTGTTTATGTTGCCGAGTACGAAAGCTTTACTAAAGCGGCCAAAAGGCTAGGAATTTCCACCGCGCAAGTCAGCCGGCAAGTGAGTGCTTTGGAGGCGCGTTTGAACACCAAGCTTCTCTATCGTACCACTCGTAGGGTATCAATGACAGAGGAGGGCCGGGTATTTTATGAGCGCTGCCGAGTGGTGCTAGATGAGTTGAATGCCGCGGAACAGGCAGTCAGTAACTTGCAGTCTAAACCTCAGGGTAAGATAAAACTAACTGCTCCTGTCACTTATGGCGAGCAACAACTCTTACCGCTTGTGAATGATTTTATGCTGCGATATCGGGATATTGAGGTCACGGCTTTTTTGAGCAATCAAACCATCGATTTAATCGAAGGCAGTTATGACTTAGCGATACGCATTGGACACTTGCATGACTCAACTTTGATGGCCAAGAAACTAAGCAGCCGCACTAGTTTTGTCTGCGCGTCGCCTGCTTATTTAGATAAGTATGGCGCGCCGCAGCAACTAGCCGACCTTAGTCAGCATCACTGTCTACTTGGAACGCTAGATTATTGGCGTTTTAAGAGCGCTGGGAAAGAAGAAAAGGTGGAGGTCAGTGGTCCGGTGCGCTATAACAGTGGCTACAGCTTGGTAGATGCGGCATTAAAAGGCCTAGGTATGGTCCAGCTTCCTGATTATTATGTGCAAAAATACCTAGCAAGTGGCGCGCTAGTCAGTCTGCTCGATAAATACCGAGAACCTAAAGAAGATATCTGGGCCGTCTATCCGCACAACCGCCATTTATCATCGAAAATCAGGCTATTAGTCGATTATTTAGCAGAGCATTTGAGCAAATAATCTTCTAACCATACCAAAAACTCATCACTAGTCGTTGATACATTAAGTCGCAGATGCGTCGAAGCACGTGCATCTGGGTAAAATAGTTGCCCCGGCGCAACCAGCCATCCATCCTTATAAGCATCTAGTGCCAGCTGGCTAGTATCTAGCCCGGTATCTACCCAAACGAACAGTCCTGCCTGCGTATGCTCAGGATATGTGATGCCAATCTTGGGCAGCGCGCTACGTAGTCTTTGATGCGCAGCATACAGCTGCTGTTGTTCTTTTTTAATTTGTCGACGGTATTCGCCGTGCGTCCATAGACGGTGAATAACGCGCTCACCAAACTCTGGGGTATTTAGAGTACTCAAAGTTTTTATTCGCAGTACGTCATCGATAAATTTATTAGGATACACTAGCATACCGACTCGCCAGCCTGACGCCATGGACTTTGAAAACCCCGTGGCATAAAGCACGCGCTCAAACTGATCGAGACTGGCATAACGCAGCACTTGTCCACCCGGTACAAAAGTGGCGTACAAATCATCCTCAAAGATATAGGCATCGTATTTGTGAATCAGATTAAGGACTTGATGGGCGCGGGCAGGATGCAGATTATAAGAGGTCGGATTGTGCAGTACACTATTGGTCAAATAAAGCTTGGGACGATGCGCGGCAAATAGCTTTTGCATGTGCTCAATATTTGGACCTTGATGATCACGATCTACAGCAACGACATTTAGCCCTTGTTGTTGCAGGCTGCTCGATAGCCAATACCAACCCGGACCATCGACGATAACAGTATCACCTGCTTGAGTCAGTAATTGCGCTACCATCGTCACCGCCTGCGATACCCCTGCTGTAGTGATGACATTATCGACATGGGTATGCATCCCTTGCGTATTTAGCTGCTGCACGAGCTGCTGGCGTAGCGGCAAATAGCCTTGAATATCTCCGTAATTATAAACAAAACTGTCCGCTTGCTGCGTCACCTGCCGGATCGCCCATTCCATCTTTTCATTACGCACCCACTCACTAGGCAAAGTGCCAACGCCCGGTGAGCAGTGGTGCGGAATATTACTAAAGACTTGTTGCACTAGCCATCGCGTATCAATGGCTGGGTACTTAACCGCTTGTTTTTTGGCGTTATTTGACGGTGCTGGATTTATTTGAGTACGGACGTAATAGCCAGAGCTGGGTTTAGCGATTAATACATTGGTAGCGACCAGTTGCTCATAAGCTTGTACCACCGTAAAGCTCGATATATTCAAGAGCTTGGCCAGTTTGCGTACTGATGGCACGCGCTGATTAGGCAGGTAGATTTGCCAATCAATACGCTGCTGGAGCCATTCAGCGACAGCTGCAGTCTTGGTTAAATTGGGATTGAGCTTATAGGTTTCGACCATGATGCGCCACTCTTGTTTTGTTTAAGTGTTGACTTCAGCTTGCTCACTCCGAGACAAAGTTAAAAGAGCAAACCAGTCAATTGTTATGTCCATGGTAACTATACACTTTGTTCACCAATCGTGAAACTGTATCGGGTCCGTTATGGGTATTTAAATTAAAGTTGGTCTTATCAATAACGTTCAGCACTATTAGGGTGGAACAGCAGATGGACTTAACAGCGAGCTTTGAAGGCAGTATCACGGCACTGGCACTTTTTATGCTAGTCAATTCCATCACGCCTGGGCCCAATAATTTAATGTTATTACATGGAAGTATCAAGCGCGGATTTTGGGCATGTCGCTGGCATATGCTTGGTATTACGGCGGGCGTCACAGTTATGCTGTGGCTCAGCTATTGGGGTATGGCGGCGTTGGTTGTCAGCTTCCCTGCTGTTATGTTGGTTATAAAAGTGTTGGGAACGCTGTATCTATTATGGCTCACTTACCAGATGGCAAAAACCGATTTCACCGCTGTTGTCAATGATGCTCTAAAGCATGAGCAACACAAGCAAGCGAATGCAACCGTTATTGAGGCTAAAAAACGTTTTGGTGAATTACCTTTGAGTTTTGGACAAGCACTACTGTTTCAATGGCTTAACCCTAAAGCATGGACAATGACAGTAGTCGCACCGAGTCTAGCGATGTTCCATGCCGGTAGACCGTGGCTGGATAATTATCTGCTGCTTGCTATGTGTGCGCTTATCAACATTTTATCCATCAGCTGCTGGGCGGCAGGGGGGCATTGGCTACGAAAGCTGGTGCATCTGCCGCGAGTGATGAAGATGATTCATGCAGTAATTGTACTCATGACACTGTATTGCGCAGTAACGCTTTGGCTGTAGATGAAAGCTATAAAGCTATATAGAAAGCTCAAGCATGAATAACGACAACTAAAAACTATTATTTAGGACAACCCTATGACCTCAGTCCACATTGCCTTAGCTGTATTGGTTGCCTTTATATGGGGCGTGAACTTTACCTTTATTGCATGGTCACTTGAGAGCTTTCCACCCTTGATGCTGACTGCCATGCGCTTCTTCTTTACAGCCATTCCACTGGTTTTATTCTTGAAGCCACCTAAGTTCAACCGTACGTTATTTATCTATGCGATTGGTACTTTTGTACTGCAATATGCCTTTGTATTTACCGCTATGCATTTAGGAGCATCGGCAGGATTAACAGCGCTATTATTGCAAATGCAGATTTTTATTACCGTATTGCTAGCCTATTTTATATTAGGCGAGGCGGTAAGTCGCAAGCAAATCGTTGGAATGATAATTGGTTTGTTAGGGTTAGGAGTAATTGCATTAAACCTTGGCGGCGATATGCCGTTGCTTGGCTTTATTTGTATTTTAATTGCGGCGATAGGCTGGAGCTTTGGTAATATTGCGTCCAAGCAGGCCTCAAAACAGGTTTCAAAGCCATTCAACTTAAAAAACACGCAGCAGGATACTAGTGCGACTCCTATTTCGTCTGCTCATGGCAAGAATAAAACAGCAGCACTGTCAGCGCTAGCACTAGTAGTCTGGGGCGGGCTAATAGCTTGTGTGATTTTGACGCTATCTTCTCTCATATTTGAGATGGATACATGGACGCTGACAACGGTTACGCAAGCCTCCCTCAAGTCTTGGCTGTCACTTGGGTTTATCGTCTATATCTCAACGTTGATTGGCTTTGGACTCTGGGCGCACTTACTGGCGCAAAATACCGCTTCTAAGGTGATGCCATTTGCTTTACTAGTGCCTATATTCGGTATGGCGACCTCTATGCTACTCACAGGGGAGTCGCTGACGTGGTGGAAGCTGCTGGCGATGGTGCTTATCTTATCGGGACTGATATTAGCAAATGTGAGGATAGGACTTAGAAGAAAAATTGTTAGTACTTAGATCTATGTGCTACTAAACACTTTTGGGTAGAACCATATGATTATCAAAGTTATCGATTTGTCTTTCTATGCTATGAATACGTAAGCCTAGCCATAGCCGACAATCAAGGTGTGTTAACCTATAGCCAATCAAATATTATAATAATAACGATTTAAGAGGAAAGACTGCGGTATGGCCAAACACAATAACACAATCTCGCGCGACCTTTATAGCGCTCCTAATCAACAAACAAGCCAATCAAACCATCACGTGCAAGTCCGAGGCGCGCGCGTTCATAACCTCAAAAACGTCGACGTTGATCTGCCACGTGATGCGCTAGTGGTTTTTACCGGGATATCAGGCTCAGGGAAGTCGTCACTGGCGTTTGGTACTTTGTTTGCTGAGTCGCAGCGGCGCTATTTAGATTCGGTAGCGCCTTATGCTCGCCGTCTGATTGACCAAGTGGAGGAGCCTGATGTTGATGCGATAGAAGGCTTGCCACCAGCGGTCGCTTTGCAGCAGCAGCGCGGAACGCCTTCAGTGCGCTCATCGGTGGCAAGCGTCACCACCATCTCTAACGCGCTACGGATGCTGTATTCGCGGGCAGGGGACTATCCGGCCGATCAAGAGATGCTCTATGCCGATGCGTTCTCGCCCAATACGCCAGAGGGTGCTTGTCCAACGTGTTCAGGTATTGGCCGAGTGTTTGATGTGACTGAGGATATGATGGTGCCCGATTCGACCAAGTCCATTCGTGAGCGCGCCATTGCTTCATGGCCAGGCGCTTGGCAAGGCCAAAACCTGAGCCGTATATTGACCACGCTTGGCTATGATATTGACACCCCTTGGAACCAGCTGCCCAAAGAGTCTCGTGACTGGATCTTATATACTGATGAGACGCCAACGGTGCCAGTCTATCCTGAATATAGCCTTGAACAAACGCGTGCTGCGATTGAAAAAGGAGAAAAACCCAACTATATGGGCACCTATATCAGCGCCAGAAACTTTATTTTGCAATCATTTACCACCACTCAAAGCCCGCGAGTCAAAAAACGCGTCTCGCAGTTTATGCAAATCTCTGTATGCCCAGAATGCCACGGAAAAAAGCTCAAAAAGGAGTCGCTAGCAGTCAAATTCGCAGGTCTTGATATTGGCGAGCTGTCACAGCTTACCTTAACCGATCTGGCGCTCGCGCTGCAAAAAACAGCGCATACAAAAATCAAAGATGATACTCCCAACCGCGAAAAAGCCATCGTCGCACAGCGTATTACTAGCGATATCCTCGCGCGCGTTGAGGCGTTAACCCGGCTAGGCTTGGGTTACTTGTCGCTTGAACGTACCACGCCGACCTTGTCTCCAGGGGAGTTGCAGCGTCTTAGATTAGCCACGCAAATACGCTCGCAACTGTTTGGCGTCGTCTATGTGCTTGATGAGCCCTCCGCTGGCTTGCATCCTGCTGACACACAAGCCCTGCTCGGTGCTCTGGATGAGCTGATAGCCGCTGGCAATTCAGTGTTTGTGGTTGAGCATGATGTGAGCGTTATTCGGCATGCCGATTGGGTGGTTGATGTCGGGCCTAAGGCTGGCGTGCATGGCGGCGAAATTGTTTACAGTGGGTCTGTGGAAGGTCTGGAGGATATTAAAGAATCGTCGACAGCGCGCTATCTATTTACTAATAAAGACGGCGCAAACAAACAAGTCCTTAGAGAGCCGAGCGCTTGGCTTAAGCTTACTGATATAGAACGCAATAATATACAAGGATTAAGCGCCGAGTTTCCGCTCGGGGTCCTCACTAGTGTTACTGGCGTATCTGGATCAGGCAAGTCAAGTTTGGTCAGTCAAGCGCTCGTTGAGCTAGTCAATGAAGCATTAGGGAAAGAAATGGTGACTGAGGCACCAACTGATGAGGCAGGTTTGCTGGAGCAAGAGTTTGAAGCGCCAACCGGCGGGCATATTGTATCTGGCATGGATAAAGTGAGCCGGCTTGTGAATATTAACCAAAAAGCCATTGGCCGGACACCGCGCTCAAACCTTGCCACTTATACCGGACTCTTTGATTATGTGCGTAAATTATTTGCCGCGACCAAGACTGCTAAAGCGCGCGGTTATGATGCAGGCCGCTTCTCATTTAATACGTCAAAGGGTCGTTGCCCAAATTGTGAAGGACTGGGGTTTGTCAGCGTTGAGTTGCTATTTTTGCCGAGTGTCTATGCGCCCTGTCAAGTTTGTCATGGACAGCGCTATAATGATGAGACGCTGGAGATCACTTATCGCGATAAAAACATCGCGGAGGTGCTAAATCTAACGGTTGAAGCAGCTTATGAGTTTTTTGCCGAGGAAGCGCCTATCCTGCGCGCTCTAGATGCTCTACTGCAAGTTGGCCTGGGCTATCTGCGTTTGGGTCAGCCCGCCACCGAGCTATCAGGCGGGGAGGCGCAGCGTATTAAGCTTGCCACTGAGCTGCAACGTACTCAGCGCGGCGATACGCTTTATATCCTTGATGAGCCGACCACAGGCCTTCATCCTGCTGACGTCTCTATGCTCATGGCGCAGTTAAATGGGCTGGTTGACGCAGGCAATACGGTCATTATGGTGGAGCACGATATGCAAGTGGCAAGTAATAGCGACTGGATTATCGATATGGGTCCAGGAGCTGGAGATGCAGGCGGGCAGATTGTCGTTCAAGGGACGCCAAAAAAAGTGGCTGAGTCGAAGGTGAGTCGAACCGCGCCTTTTTTAATGGTTTAAGTTATCGAAGGCTATAGGCAGCATTAATGGATATTAGTGTTTGGCTATCCTCATTAGTTCTAGCCCAGCATTTCTCTAACTGTATTGAACGAAAAGAAGCAGAAATGTCATCAGGAGCACACTCTTAAACTTCTCTATTAGCGATGAGGTAAGGATATAACAACCATGTTTGAGATGATAAAAGAATGGCGTGATCAGCGTATTTTAGATAATAGTGAGTTTACAGTCGCTGACTGGCAGCAAGCGGCCGGACGTATCCCCATACTAGAGCGTCTTACCGATGATGAGATGAACGAGTTGTTTGAGTTAGCAACGCTGTTTTTGGCGGATAAATCTATTACCGGCGCACAAGGGTTCGAGGTTACCGATAAAGTCAGACAGTCTATTGCGCTACAAGCCTGCCTGCCGATCTTATATCTTGGTCTTGAGTGGTATAAAGGCTGGTCGTCAATTATCATTTATTCAGGGTCTTACAAAAGCGAAGCTAAAAGCGTTGACGAATACGGCATCGTCCACGAAGGTCAACAGCACCGTAGCGGTGAAGCGTGGCAGCGCGGGCCCGTTATTCTGTCATGGAAAGATGCTAAGCACTCAGGCGAGCGTGACGGTCATAACGTCGTTATTCACGAGTTTGTGCACAAGCTAGATATGCTAAATGGCCGTGCTAATGGCTTTCCGCCGATGCAGCCAGACATGGATCCTGAGCGCTGGACCAAGATTATGAGCCGTGATTTTGAGGATTTTCAAACCCATCGCAAATCAGGACTCGATCGTTATGGCGCAACCAATCCGGCGGAATTCTTAGCTGTACTCAGTGAAGTGTTTTTTGAGACGCCACAAAAGCTCGTAGACGCTTATCCTGATATTTACGACATTATGGTGAAGTTTTTTCGGCAGACGCCACTATAGTATATAATAAAATATGAATATATAATATTAGCTAGAAGCTGTTACAGACATAAAGGGCAGGATATTGCCCTTTTATTGACGGTTTCCAGTCGACTTGGACTAGGGCGTGTCCCTAATACATTAAACCGTCCACTGATCAGAGATAATAGCAACTAAATAGCGCCTGCCTTTATACTCATCAAAAACTAAGCGCATAGCACGCCAGTCTATGCCGCTGTATTGTTCGCTGCCATCATGATAAAACTCAACATAATCGTTGTTTTGATATATTTTTCTCAAGTTATCGATGCTATTGCCACTAGCTTGGCTATCGTTGATAGTTAGGGTTGACTCGTCACCGAATTCATCTGCATGAACCCAAGTCTGCAAATAGTCAGGTAATGGCGTGATTAAAGGCTTTCCTGAGCCATCTTTTTTGCCCCAAGTGAAGCGAATATCAGACTCTTGCAGATATTGAGCGAATTGAGCACGGCTAAAGGTCTTATCAGATTCTGGGCGCACATAAGCATACATTGAGAAGCGTACGCCGTGTATCGGATGAATATCATTAGTAATGCTAGCGTAGTCGCCATTAGCCAAAGCTTGTTGAATACGTAGAGCCTGTTGTTCAAGTGTCTGCGCCGAAGCTGACGTAGATCTTTGGTCTTCAATCACAGGAGTGCTAATAGCTGAGTTACGTTGCGCGGCGCTGTTTTGCGAATGAATGGCAGGCTGACAACCAACAAGGATCAAGGGCACAGCTGCAGCGATGCATTGTAAAGATTGCAAAGTATGAGAGCGTTTGGTCATAAAAATATCCTTAACGAAGTAAAAATTACCGCAAGCAATAATTATTTATAATAATGGCGATTTTATAAAGACTTAACTATAAATTCAGCATACATAAGCTAATTATAATTATAAAGGCTAAGTATAAAAGCTAAAGAAGCATAGCAAATACTATGTAAACAGCTTCTACTGTAATAAGCAAAAGCCGTTGGTTTGTTTTCGCATAATGTATATTATGTTAAATACACTGTATTAGAGTGCGGCTCAGTCTAGTATTTAACTTATTATTCTTGAATAGCTCTTAGAGCTCATCAATTTACCATAGTTCCTATTATCACTAAACGATATGACTCTACCCTTGAGGGATAAATGGTTCGGTTAGATTTTCAAAGATAACTTTGTGGCGTTTTGACAGCAGCGTCACCGCTTGATTTGATAATGCTACTCTAGTATTTAAGGCAGTGCTTATTTTGCTTGAAGCTTAAGCTTAATCGGGTTATTAACCCTCAAGCGATAGCATATTCATAATCAGCTTAATCAGTATCTCTTTTTGATCGGGATCCGACTCTGCTACCAGTAAGGTTAAAGCCGCAAGCCCGGTATTATTGATGACCATATCACCTTCATCGTTGAGCAACCTACCATTACGATGCAAAAAATCAACGAACAAAAAAGCGCCGCTGCGCTTATTACCATCGGTGAAAGGATGGTTTTTAACCATAAAATACAATAAGTGCGCCGCTTTACTTTCAATCGTTGGATACGCAGGTTCGCCAAATACCGTTTGCTGTAAGTTACCCAGCACACTATCTAAACCGTCACCACGAGGTCTAGCAAATAATTCAGTGGCTTCACCACGAGATATCAGCTGAGCCTTTAGATCATTCAATGCTGTCATGGCCTCGTGAGTGGTTGGCAAGACGCCACCCGCCTGCCCTGCTGGATCGTCCAATAAGCCCTCATCATAGCGTTGTAGCCATAAAAAGGTCTGAGTATAACGGCTGATGATTTCGATCAGTCCGCGCCCTTCATCCGTCTTTAATTCAGGACTTTGGGCGGTTTTTTTAATTAAAGCCAATGCTTGTTGTAATTCACTAGAGTTTTTATCAAACCTTTGTTTGTTTAGCGTGTAACCTTGAACTAAATATTCACGCAGACGCTGAGTGGCCCAAATACGAAACTGAGTGCCTTTTTTCGAGTTGACACGATAACCTACAGAGATAATCGCATCTAGATTATAAAAGCGAATTTTTCGACGTACTTGACGCTTACCTTCTTGTCGAACTACCGAGGATTCCTCGGTAGTTGCTTCTTGGTTAAGCTCGCCTTCGTTATAGATGTTTTTTAGGTGCAGACTGATAGTATCCGTATCTTTTCCAAACAACGCTGCTAATTGAGCTTGTGAAAGCCATAAAGTATCATTCTCTAAACGAATCTCTATTGCAGATTGTCCATCAGCTGCTTGGTAGATCTCTATCTTTGCTTGGTTATTATCTATATTACTGTTATCTATGCGATCGTTGGTTGTCATTGTTATCCCTTTCAAGATAAGGCTCTATGAATTAGGCAGGCTTTAAGCTATTAATATGCATTCTAACCACACAGTATCAGTTTTAAATTGAGTCAGCACTATGACATATAAAAAAAAGACCACAACGCTAAGCTGTAGTCTTTTTTTATATCAACACAAACTATTAAAAATATGATGGCTTAGACGGTATCTGTCGCCCTTGACGACGATCTGCCAACATGGCACGCTCTATAATAAACTCAATGATCGCCACGCCTAAAAGTCGCCGCTAAGTTATCACCGCTCGACTCAACCAATACTAGCTCTATTAGTAATCACTCTCCCGATACAAGGTAGTTTGTGCTTCCTTGGTAAAGTCTTCATAGCTGACGCTAGCGGACTCTTCATTCTGCAAAACTTGCCCTTCAGCTACCTCTTGGTTGGATGTTAATGGCGGCTTAGTAACTGACGGATCTTTGTCCTCTTCACTATCAATACTAGCAGTAGCGTTTTGGACAGCAGTAGCGTTCAAGATCTCACTTTCATCAGCATCACTAGCCAGCTCAGTCTTTTGCTCTGGCAAGATTACTTGGTTATCTTCGTCTGAGCTGCTAGAAGGTGTCACAGTAGCATGGTTATCGGCAACGCTCTGTTTAATAGAGGGTTTATCCTCAGCGGCCGCTACATTTTCGCTAGTCGATGAGCTATTGCTGGTCATTAAACTAAAAATACCGGCAATTATGACCAACAAAATTAAAACGACCCCAGCAGCAATAACTATTACCTTAGCGCCCTTTTTAGTCGTGTCGTTAGGGTGGTTTTGGGTTTGCTGCAATAATAGGGTGTCAGCTTCAGCAGGCTAATGATCGCTATCAGAAAGCTTTAAGACGGTTCAAGAAGATATCGTTACTCTGTATGTCACCTCATAAACTATCGTTAAGACAAATGGTCATCTATAAAGCAGGTGTTTGTAATATTAAAATCTAATAAGCGCTGTCACGGTATACTACCGTCTGTGATTCTGCTTTAAAGCTATCGTAACTGATAGTAGGCTCTACGTCGGTCTCTCCAAGCTGCATTGAGCGTACTCTAGTTGTCATTCTAGCTTCAGGGGCAGTTTTTGCTAATTCAGCGTTTAGGGCAAGGCTATTTAGACTGTGTTTCACTCGCGCTAATTCTCTAGCATTGGCGGCATTTGTTGCTCTTTCTTGTGCCATAGCGATAGTATTCGCTAATGAGTTTTCTTTACCTATGACTGATATATTATTACTGACCTCAGACAGCTGACTGTCAACCGCTGTGATGCGATCGATCAAGGTGTCAGTAGTACTAAATAAAATAATCACTAACGCTAGCAGTAATAAAGTGCAAGACACACCAATAATAGTCAGCAGCCTAGCACTGTTGTTTGAGCTCTCCTCAGTGGCTACGACCATTCTATTGGTCGCAATCATCCGGTGACCATTATCTTGGGTATGATCTTCTAAGGAGCTGTTCGGGTAGTGAGCAGCGTTGTCTGTACCTTTATTTAGATCTTGATTGATACTTGCCATCGTTTTTTTGAGATACTGCTCGTACACGCTCAGACTACGGCTATTGATACTAGGTTTAATACCGTTCTCCTCAGATGACATCTGACTGTGGTTATGACGATTATTATCTTTATAATTCATAAGGCAATATCCAATCAGCTCCTGATTCAAGCTATAAATATTATTGCAACAGTGCCTATTGCTGTTTCATACAAAAGCGCTCTAACATAGGTATCAGCGCCATAGGCAATCATTCGCTTAAACCAATAATTACCTCATTATTGACCAAACAATATCGATAGACCAGCAGAAATAGTACTGAAGGTAGCAAAAACCTGACTAGCAGCATTTGTATTTACGAATATAGAGTTTTAAAGGAGTTTTCATGGATTTAAAACAGCTTAAGGCGTTTATTGCCATTGCTGAGTTACGAAGCTTTAGTGCGGCTGCAAAAGTCACCGGTATATCGCAACCAAGTCTTAGCCGGTTACTTAAGCAGCTAGAGACAGATATGAATGTCGCCTTAGTTGATCGCTACCACAGACCGCTGCAGCTAACGACTGCAGGTTTATTTTTCTATGACAAGATAGATGCTTTGTTGACAGAGCTTGATGCCATTACGCATATGACCCAGCGCCTGTCTGCTCCTAGTAAAGGCTTGAATATAGGCTTTGTACCTTCTGTGCTTTATGGCCTATTGCCTGAGGTCATTGCAACCTTTAAGCAGCAAAACACTGATACTGAGGTTAATCTCAAGGACATTAGCTCTTATCAGCAGATAGAGGCACTGAAGTCTGGTGAGATTGATGTAGGTTTTGGGCGCTTTGCTCATCAAGATCCGTGGATACAGCAAATACTACTGCGCCATGAGCGCTACCTTGTCGCACTGCCAAAAGCGCATCCGCTAGCTGAGGTCAAAGAACAGCGCTTACTGGATTTGGCCAATAGTCGCTTGATTCTTTATCATCAAACTCACCTGCCTGGCCTTATTAATACTGACTCTATTGCTGCTGATATGAGTACGAGCGCTCGAGATAAACGTACAAAACAGACCCCCAAACCCGAGGTAGCCTCGGTTACGGATTCAGTTACTGAGCCTTTACTATACTTATTTGCCCAGCACGGAATTACCCCGCTTAGAACCAGTAAAGTGAGTGATCTACAAGTGGCACTTGGCCTTGTCGCTGCAGGAGAAGGTATCACCTTAGTGCCTGCAAGCCTACAAGTGATGCGCACTAAACAGATCAGCTATCAGCGCTTGATCCATGAAAACGTCACCTCCCCTATTTACTTACATACGCTAAAAGACTTTATTCATCCAAAAGTAAATGACCTACTCACTGCTATCTATGAGATCTACGAGCAGCGCGGTATCACTTATCGGCGTCAGCAGTTTGTCTAAGGTAAGCTAATAGTTATTATTCGCAAACCTACTAGGTGTGCTAAAGTCACCAAAAAATTTTCGCACCATTAAGAGCGCTATATTCTCTTCCGCTATTTTTAATAATGATCATTTTAACTTTGTGGGCGAGCTATCACAGGTCAGTGATAGCTCGCCTGATGTAAACTGAGGTATCTATGACCACACAACGAATAAATAACCCGGATATAAATAGCCAAAATGATGGCCACGCGCCTGCAGGTTTTAGTTGGCGCATTTTTGGTCCAGGTATATTGATGGCGACAGCGGCTATCGGCGGCTCGCATCTGATCTCATCGACGCAGGCAGGCGCGCTATATGGCTGGCAGTTGGCGATCATGATTGTCTTAGCTAATGTCTTTAAGTATCCGTTTTTTCGCTTCGGTACTGACTATGTCTACGATACCGGCGAGAGTCTGATAGCAGGCTATGCCAAGCGCTCAAAAGCCTATCTTTGGATCTACTTTATCCTCTCAATCTTATCCGCCATCATTAGTACCGGTGCGGTGTCTTTGATAGCCGCGGTGATTTTAGGATTTATGCTGCCTGCCTCAATTGGGCTCTCAACAATTAGCTTGTCGCTCATTATCGTCGCAGTCTCGTGGTTATTTTTGATTGCCGGTCATTACAAGTTGCTCGATGGCGTGACCAAGTGGATTATGATTGCGCTGACCGCAGCTACAGTCGTTGCCGTACTTATCGCTGCTGGTAAGCCTACAGTGATGACTGCTGACTTCGTTGCCGCTTCGCCTTGGAATCTAGCGACTCTAGGTTTTATCGTCGCGCTTATGGGCTGGATGCCAGCGCCATTAGAGTTTGCCGCTATCACCTCAATGTGGACCTCAGCGAAAAGAATGACGGAACACACCACCCATCGTCAAGGCCTATTGGACTTCAATGTGGGCTATGCGGTTTCGGCGATTTTGGCTTTATTCTTTTTATCGTTAGGTGTCTTTGTACAATATGGCTCTGGTCAAGAGATTGAGCTGGTTGGCGGCGCTTATATCGGTCAGCTGATCAGTATGTATACCAACACTATTGGTGAGTGGTCGCGTTTATTGGTCGCCTTTGTCGCCTTCATGTGTATGTTTGGCACGACGATTACTTGCGCTGATGGCTATGGCCGTGCCAATGCTGAATGTTGGCGACTGCTTAAAGGTCAAAGCGAGATCAGTAAAAAACAAGTCGCCTTTTGGACCACTTATGCTATCGGCGGCGGCTTGGTGATTATTACCTTTTTTACGGGTCAGCTTGGCGCTATGCTTAAGTTCGCTATGATATCGGCGTTTGTCTCCGCTCCTATCTTTGGTTGGCTGAACTACTCTTTAGTAAGTAAACATCAAAAGCTCTCCGCTGGCATGAATGCTTTATCAATTGCCGGTTTACTGTTCCTAGGCGGCTTTGCGCTCCTATTCTTGGCTAATCTGTTTGGTCTGCTCGGTTAGTCTCTTCTCACTATGAGATAAAGTGCTAATTATTGTTTACGACTCTACGTTACTCTCTAAAGCCCTACTACTTAAAGCCCTTTTAGCTTCGCTATGAGGGCTTTTTTGCTGACTATGGAAAGTACTAGCGATAGCTTATTCTCTACATTATAAAAACCACATTGACAGTATCGATATAATTGTAACTAAATGTAACATTGGAGCGTTCGATTAATCTATCTCGCAAAGTAACTTGAATACTATAATGAGGTAATTGGTAATAATATGAATATAATTATTCAAAAAATAAATAGTTTTAATTATTATGAATTATTATTTAATTATAATTTAAATAAGTACTGTATTTCTCACTTTGCAATATCAGTGATTGAGTGTACTCTTAAGCAATAAATCATATCGCACACTTATATTTAACCCTTAATATTCAGACTTCCTACGTTAAGTCATCTTTTTTATGCAAGGATTCTCACATGAGCTCATCAGCTGGCGCACGCTTTCGTAGTGCAATGCAACAACAAAACGCCAATGACCTGCCTTTACAAATCGCTGGTACTATCAATGCTTACACTGCCATGATGGCCACCCAAGTCGGTCATAAGGCTATTTATCTCTCTGGGGCTGGCGTGGCGAACGCCTCTTTTGGCCTGCCTGATTTGGGCATGACCAGCCTTGATAATGTACTAGAAGACGCGCGCCGTATCACTGATGCTGTTGACACGCCGCTCTTAGTAGACATCGATACCGGTTTTGGCGGGGCCTTTAATATCTCGCAAACCATCAAAAAGATGGAAAAAGCAGGCGTGGCAGCGGTACATATCGAAGATCAAGTCGCGCAAAAGCGCTGCGGTCACCGCCCAAACAAGGAGATTGTCAGCATCTCAGAGATGGTCGATCGTCTAAAGGCCGCTATGGATGCCAAGACCGATCCTGACTTTGTGGTGATGGCGCGTACTGATGCCTTATCAGTCGAAGGTTTGGACGCCGCAGTAGAGCGCGCCGTTGCCTTCGCTGAAGCTGGCGCGGATATGATTTTCGCCGAAGCCTTGACCGATATCGAGATGTATCGTAAGTTTACCGATGTATTAGACATTCCTGTCCTTGCCAATATGACAGAGTTTGGTCAAACCGATCTATATACCACCGAGCAGCTGTACGGTGTCGGTGTCGATATGGTGCTCTATCCTTTATCGGCATTTCGAGCGATGAATAAAGCGGCGCTTAATGTCTATCAGCACTTATTGGACGATGGCACGCAAGAACAGGTTGTCGATACAATGCAGACACGCATGGAGCTATACGACTTTTTGAATTATCATGAGTTTGAGCAAACACTAGATAAATTGTTTGCTGATAATAAGTAATATAGCTGTTGATACTCACCGAACTTTAGGGTCTCTATGTCAGTTGTTATTCATATTAATAAGCAAATCTTATCCAAAGTCTCATTAGGCTGTGCTTTAGCTGCTGCGGTATTTATGACCGGCTGTAATGATACTGCTACCACTGAGACGGTGGAAGGCGTCGATACGGTCAACGATACGGCCGTCGTCGCTAGTGAGGATGTCGATACTAATTCTAGTGCTAGCGCTGATTCAGATGAGCTGGTCATGACGACGATAACGCTAGATACCGTCGATCAGATGTTATTTGTGCCGCTACTTACCAATGGTGAGCTGAGCCAAGAGCAAGTCAGCTGTCTTGAAGCTCGAGATAAAGATTTGGGTAAGTCGGAGGTCGATGCCTTTTATAAAAGCAAATTTAGCGATGCTGAGCTTGCGTCATTAAACGAGTTTTATGCTTCAGATGTCGGTCAAAAGCTACTAGACTTCGGTAATGAGCAGCTCCTTATTATGAATGGCCAACAGGTCGCTGAACCTATGCCTGATCCTACTCCTGAAGAGATGGCTGAGATTCAGACCTTTATGGAGTCGCCACTAGGCGTTAAGTATATGGAAGTCAATAATGCTGAGGGCGCTGGCAGTGCTATGGAAGTAATAAACGCCCCTATTAACGCCGAATTTAAGCGTTGTAACATCGATATAGAGCTATAAGTTTTTAGTGAAGCAAATTCGTTTATTTTATTAGTATAATTTTTTATTAAGTTATCAAGTTCACCCCCAAAAGCCACCAAAAGGAATTTAATCATGGCAGCACAAAACCAATCTGGAAAAGTATTATCAGGCGCAGGTCTACGCGGTCAAGTCGCAGGCAAGACAGCGCTCTCAACCGTTGGTAAGTCAGGTTCTGGCCTGACGTATCGCGGTTATGATGTCTCAGAGCTTGCAGATAAGTGTGTCTTTGAAGAGGTCGCCTATCTACTACTTTATGGCAATTTGCCGACTCAAAGCGAGCTTGATGACTATCAGGCCAAACTCAAAAAACTTCGTGGCCTGCCGCAGCCGCTAAAAGATGTGCTTGAGCGCATTCCAAAGGACGCGCACCCGATGGATGTGCTGCGTACCGGCTGCTCGATGCTCGGTAACCTTGAGATGGAAACCGACTTTGAGCAGCAAAATGATAAAACCGATCGCATGCTGGCGGTGTTCCCATCTATCATTAACTATTGGTACCGTTTCACGCACGACAATGAGCGTATCGAAACGGAAACTGATGACGATACAATCGGCGGTCACTTCCTGCATCTGCTTAAGGGTGAAAAACCAAACGAGCTGCATACTAAGGTGATGAACGTCTCGCTTATTCTTTATGCTGAGCACGAGTTCAACGCGTCCACCTTTACTGCTCGCGTTTGCGCCTCAACTCTATCTGATATTCACTCTTGTATTACCGGCGCGATTGGCTCACTACGTGGTCATCTGCATGGCGGCGCGAATGAAGCAGCGATGGATATGATCGAGGGCTTTAGCTCACCTGATGAAGCCGAGAAAGAGATGATGGCGATGCTCGAGCGTAAAGATAAGATCATGGGCTTTGGTCATGCGATCTACAGCGAGTCTGATCCGCGTAACGTGGTGATCAAAGGCTGGGCTGAGAAACTAGCTGACGATGTTGGCGATACGGTATTGTATCCCGTATCTGTGCGCTGTGAAGAAGTGATGTGGCGCGAGAAGAAGCTATTTTGTAATGCTGACTTTTTCCATGCCTCTGCCTATCACTTTATGGGTATCCCGACTAAGCTATTTACGCCTATCTTTGTCTGCTCGCGCCTAACTGGCTGGGCGTCTCATGTCTTTGAACAGCGCGCGAATAACCGTATTATTCGCCCAAGTGCCGAATATACCGGTGAAGAGCTGCGTTCAGTGCCTGATATCAGTGCTCGTTAATCTATATAGCGTTTATTTTAAATAATAGGTTTGTAAGGTGGGTTAGCAAAGCGTAACCCACCGATCTGATTAGCGCACCCTACAACTTATTTCAATTCAATTTTTCCTACCCTTTATTTAGCAAAGTTTATGTTAACTGAATCCTGTCACAGGAATAATTTTTGCTAAGTAAATTATTTTTTATACCTACTCTCAACCCATCTCACTTATAAAGGAAAGCCCGCCATGAGCGATGATAGCAAGCAGCCTTTAACGCAAGTTAATCCGCAAACCATGAATAATGAGTATAAAAAACCATTACCAGCTTTGGATGGAGGCAGTACTGACCTGCACTATTTCGATGTCGAGCAAGCGGTCAATGAGATCGAGCCAGGCGCTTATGCCAAGCTACCTTTTAGCTCAAAGGTATTATGCGAAAACCTCGTGCGCCGCTGTCCGCCAGAGGATTTGACCGAAGCACTGTCACAGCATATCTACCGTAAGCAAGAGGTTGATTTCCCATGGTATCCTGCCCGCGTGGTTTGCCACGACATCTTAGGGCAGACTGCGTTTGTTGATCTTGCAGGACTGCGTGATGCTATCGCAGCGGAAGGCGGTGATCCTGCCAAAGTGAACCCCATCGTACCGACGCAGCTGATCGTTGACCACTCATTAGCCGTAGAGCATGCTGGTTTTGAAGAAGACGCATTTGAGAAGAACCGCGCGATCGAAGAGCGCCGTAACGAAGACCGTTTTCACTTTATCAACTGGTGTCAATACGCCTTTGATAACGTCAACGTCGTACCGCCTGGTAACGGCATCATGCACCAAATCAACTTAGAGAAAATGTCGCCAGTGGTACAAGTGGTGGCTGATCAAGACGGCGATGCCATCACCTTCCCTGATACCTTGGTCGGTACCGATAGTCACACCCCGATGGTCGATGCGCTTGGCGTTATCTCTATCGGTGTCGGCGGGCTAGAAGCTGAAAGCGTGATGTTGGGCAACCCTTCATACATGCGTTTGCCAAACATCGTTGGCGTTGAGCTAACAGGCAAGCTGCAAGAAGGCATTACCGGTACGGATTTGGTACTAGCAATGACGGAATTTTTACGCGAGGAAGGCGTGGTCTCAGCCTACCTAGAGTTTTACGGCGAAGGTGCGCGCAATCTGACTGTTGGCGACCGTGCTTCTATCTCCAATATGACGCCAGAGTACGGCGCAACGGCTGCGATGTTCTCTATCGATGAGCAAACCATTGATTATCTGCGTCTCACCGGACGCTCAGAGCAGCAAATCAAAATCGTTGAAGCTTATGCCAAACAAGTTGGTCTGTGGGCGGATGGCCTAAAAGATGCTGAATATGAGCGTGTGCTGCATTTTGATTTATCAAAAGTGGTGCGTAATATCGCTGGTCCTTCACGTCCCCATGCGCGCGTATCAACGACAGACCTTGTCAAGGAAGGCATCGCCCACGGTGAAAATGAAAAACTACCAGAACCAGAAGATGGGCTAATGCCAGATGGCGCAGTCATTATCGCTGCTATTACTAGCTGTACTAACACCTCAAACCCACGCAACATGGTCGCCGCTGGTATCGTCGCCCGTAACGCAGTAGAAAAAGGCCTTATTCGTAAGCCTTGGGTCAAGTCGTCACTCGCGCCAGGCTCAAAAGCCGTTAAGCTGTATTTAGAAGAAGCCAACCTATTGCCCGAGCTACAAAAACTGGGTTTTGATGTCGTCGCCTTTGCTTGTACCACTTGTAATGGTATGAGCGGCGCGCTCGACCCAGAGATTGAGCAAGAAATCATCGAGCGCGATTTGTTTAGTACCGCCGTATTATCAGGTAACCGTAACTTTGATGGTCGTATCCATCCGTATGCCAAGCAAGCGTTCCTCGCCTCGCCGCCTTTGGTTGTGGCGTATGCTATCGCTGGTAATATCCGTTTTGATATCGAAAAAGACTCACTCGGCAAAGACCAAGATGGCAACGATGTTTATCTAAAAGACATCTGGTTTGAGGATAGCGAAGTCGATGCTATCGTGGCTAAAGCTGTCAAACCTGAGCAGTACAATCAAGTATACATCCCAATGTTTGATGAAGCCAAAGCACAGGCAGATCGTAATGAGGCATCGGTCATCGACCCACAATATGACTGGCGTGAGATGAGTACGTATATCCGTCGTCCGCCGTATTGGGAAGGCAAGATGGCGGCGATGAACCGTCTTAAAGGCTTACGTCCATTAGCGGTACTTGGTGACAACATCACCACCGACCATATGTCACCATCCAATGCGATTATGGGCGACTCTGCGGCTGGCGAGTATCTCGATACTATGGGTCTGCCAGCGGAAGACTATAACTCCTACGCCACGCACCGCGGCGATCACTTAACCGCGCAGCGTGCCACTTTTGCCAATCCAAAACTGCTCAATGAGATGGTACGTGATGAGGAAGGCAACGTTATCCAAGGCTCACTCGCGCGCGTGGAGCCAGAAGGTCAAGTTATGCGTATGTGGGAGGCGATCGAGACGTATATGAATCGTGAGCAGCCACTCATCATCATCGCAGGTGATGGCTACGGTCAAGGCTCAAGCCGTGACTGGGCTGCCAAGGGCGTGCGTCTCGCTGGTGTGGAAGTCGTCGTGGCTGAAGATTTTGAGCGTATCCATCGTCAAAACCTCGTCGGTATGGGCGCTCTTCCTGTACAGTTCAAACAAGGCACCAACCGTGAGACGCTAAACATCGATGGCACAGAAATCTTCGATATCGAAGGTGAGGTATCCGCTGGTGGCGAGATGACGTTAGTGATTCATCGCAAAGACGGCACAGTCGATAAGACGCCTGTTATCTGCCGTTTGGATACTGCTGATGAGGTGAAAATATATAACTCTGGCGGTATGCTCCAGCGCTTTGCCAAAGAGTTCTTAGCGGGTGAAGTGGCCTAAGCGTTTTGAGCGTTTAAGATTTAGCGCATAAGTAATACAGAGCCGATGTTGTATAGAGTGTCTATATGGCATCGGCTTTTTTGTAATTATTGATATACTTTTATAAATAGCGTAACATGTACAATAAATAGTACAACTATTGGAGTTTATCATGAGAGTAATTAGTTTTTCAGAAGCGAGAAAGCATTTAAAGTCGGTTTTAGACACCGTTAATGACGATGCCAATGCCACTATAGTGACTCGCCGTGATGCAGATGATGCTGTGGTCATGTCCCTTGATTACTACAACAGCTTGATGGAAACCGTCTATTTATTAAAATCTCCTGCTAATGCAGCTCACTTAGCAAAATCAATTGCGCAGTATCAAGCTGGCAAGACAGCAGTGCGTGATTTAAGAGATAATGAAGATGTAGAGGACGCTGATAGTTATTCAAGCGATGAAACCGATGCTGAAGATGCTTAATACTACTGCGAGTAAAAGCTATGAATGAACAGCTAGCATGGACGGATGCCGCTTGGAAAGACTATCTGTATTGGCAAACGCAAGATAAAAAAACCCTTAAACGCATCAATAAGTTAATCACAGAGTGTAAACGCAATCCATTTGAGGGCATCGGCAAGCCCGAACCTTTAAAAGAAAATCTATCAGGATTTTGGTCTAGGCGTATCGATGATTCTAACCGTCTAGTATACGCAGTTGATGATAACTATCTGACTATTATTTCTTGTCGCTATCATTATTAACTTTTTAAATCTATCCAAACTTAAAAGGTGTAACCTGACCTATTTCAATCTCTGTTTGAGCGATTAATAATTGACGTATGAACTCATAAGACAAATCAGGGTTATCTTGCATTATCTGATTAATTTTTGCCGAATTATCACTTTGTTCTTTTCCTAAATTCATAACAACCTCTATTTCAATTAGTCTTGATCACTCTATATTACCAATAAAACTGTAAACAAGTCATAAATACATAAAGGACTCTCAAAAATGACCAAACCAAAATTCGCCCCGCAAATCTCCGTCCCTGCCACCTATATGCGTGGCGGCACTTCAAAAGGCACGTTTTTTAAATTATCCGACTTACCTAAGCGTTGCCAAGTTGTAGGCTCGCCGCGAGATAACTTCTTACTACGTGTTATCGGAAGCCCAGACCCTTATGGCAAGCAAATCGACGGTTTAGGTAATGGTAGCTCTAGTACGTCAAAAACGGTGATTTTGTCTGAAGCAAAACAAGCTGATCATGACGTTAATTATTTATTTGGACAAGTTAATATCGCAAAGCCGATGATTGATTGGGCGGGTAACTGCGGTAACTTAACCGCCGCAGTTGGTGCTTGTGCGATTAATATGGGTATTGTTGACGCGGATAAGGTTTCTAGTAGCATTGATGTCGATGCCGTTAGCGGTATTTGTGAAGTGCGTATCTGGCAAGAAAATATTGGCAAAACCATCATTGCTCATGTGCCTGTATACAAGGATGAGAATGGTCAGGTGCAAGTACAAGAAACCGGCGACTTTGAGTTAGACGGCGTCACCTTCCCCGCTGCTGAGGTCAAAATTGAATTTATCGATCCGGTTGACTCATCCAGTGATATGTTCCCGACCAACAACCTCGTCGATGACTTTGATGTCTCTGGTTGTGGCCTCGATAAAGACAGCATCAAAGCGACCTTTATCAGCGCAGGCATCCCCACTATCTTTATGAAAGCGGAAGACTTAGGCTTTAGCGGTACAGAATTACAAGGCGATATTAATAGTAATGACGAACTATTAGCCAAGTTAGAAAAAATACGTGCGCGTGGCGGCGTGGCGATGGGACTGTTTACCGATGAATCTGAGGCGCAAAGCAGTCAGCATATCCCCAAAATTGCCTGGGTAGCACCAGCACAAAGCTATACCTCGTCAAGTGGTAAAGAAGTTAAGGCAAATGATATCGATTTAGTGGTACGCGCGATGAGTATGGGGCAGCTGCATCATGCGATGATGGGCACCGCAGCGGTCGCCATTGCGGCAGCGGCCACCACGCAAGGGACATTGGTCAATGAGGCGGCAGGCAGCGGCGAGCTGTCCGAGGTGCGTTTTGGTCATCCATCAGGGACGCTACTGGTCGGCGGTAAAACAGAAATGGTCGACGGCCGCTGGCAAGCCAAAAAAGTGTCGATGAGCCGCTCAGCAAGGCGTATCATGGTCGGTGAAGTTTTTGTGCCAGCGGATGCGTTTTAACCAGTAATCAGGGTATTGATAAATGAATAGAAATTTATATAAGCAGTCATTTACCTTGAGTAATTCACCTGATTATAATTGTCCTAAGTGTAATATTGGACTTCTACGTATTCAGAAAGATAGTTTTAAAAAATATACAACCTTTGACTTAGATGAGCTGCAGAAACATCCCGATTTTGAACCAGAGTGGATTGAATATATTTTTAACTGTGTCTTTGAATGTAATAACGATAGATGTGAAGGTAAGGTACTATGTACAGGACATGGAAGTGTGGGTTTCGATATAGATGTTGATGATTATGGACAACAATATCAAGAGTGGGATGATTATTATCGACCGTTATTTTTTCATCCAAACCTCAATTTAATTATTATCCCAGAAGATACGCCTACTGATATCAAAAAAATCCTCAACCAGTCATTTGAATTGTTTTTTACCTCTCCTTCTGCAGCAGCTAATTTAGTAAGAATAGCTATTGAAGGTATTCTTACAGATCAAGGTGTAAATCTGTATTCTAAAAAAGATGGAAGTAAAAAAATATCTTTACATATAGTCACTGCACTACAAAAGAGTTATGATTTGGATGAATATCATAAAACAATTTAGATAAGTCATTTTCCATCCAGCCTTGGCGTAAAAACTTCACTTGAGCCCATTTTTTCTCGATGGGATTTAAGTCAGGACTATAAGGTGGTAAGAATAGAAGCCTGTGACCATGTCTGTTAAGCAACTTTTGAACGCGCTTATGAAAGGTCGCATTATCCATAACGATCACACATTTTTTCTTAAGCTTTGGTATCAGCGTGAACTTGCATCAGTGATAGAAAACCTCTTTATTGATGTTGGTCTTTAAGCAATCGAGTGCAAACAGCATTTTGCCATATAGCGCACCAATCACGTTGGTTCGCTCCTTGGCTTGCCAGTTATAACTGCCAATGCAGGGGCTACCAATGGGTGCATAACCACAAGGACGCATCGTTTCACTTTCAAAGCCACTTTCGTCCATATAGACAATAGCAAAGCCTTGAGCAATGTAGTGGTTAAGCTTGGCTAGATAAGTCGCTCTTTTAACAGGACAAGCTTTGGGATGCTCAAGTGTCTTTTTTTTTGCTAATACCAATACGCTTTAAGGCTTTGCTGATGCCTGTTGGGCTACAATTAAAACGCTGTGCTCGCTCATAGTGATAATCGTCAGGGTGGTCTTTGACATCTTGAGCTAGGGCTTCATCCTCTATTTTGTAGGGCTTAATATATCGGGTGGTTTTACTATGAAGACGCTTTTTCCACTTCTGGATAGTCGTTGGACTGATATCATAGAAAACAGCAGCTTCGGCAAAGGTCATGCCCTCATCTAAGCTTTGTAAAACTTGTTTGCGGTAATCTAGGGAGTAAGTCATGGTCATTTATACTGGTAATCGTTTAGTTAATTTATGTTATAACATTTTTGTGGTCAGGTGACTATAGTAGAATTGAGGATCATCTGCCAGATAAATATCAAACTATAAAAGAGCATTTTGAGGCTGTGAAATGGTTGGGTAACGCTGGGAGTCATTCAGGTGAGGAATTAACTGCAAATAATACTATGGATGCTTACGAACTGATTGAATACATTCTCTCTCAGGTGTATGCGCCCCCTACTAACAATTTAAATAGATTGGCACAAAATATAAATAAAGTTAAAGGTCCAATAAAAAACAGGTGATTTAACAATAGTAATTAATATAACGTTGCAATAAGGTTTTATGCCGACACCTCCCCAACCCCGCCGTGTGCAATTAGATAAAAAGCCGCCAGTCAAAAAGACTGAGCGGCGCGCTTTATTGTGGAATATCCTCAAAAAGCTGGCGGTGTTTGCCGCGCCTTATAAGCTTTTAATCATTGCCACCTTGATTTTAACGGTGCTTGGATCCTTTACCGCGCAGGTCAATGCTTTTGTGTTGCGTTATGCTGTCGATACTTTGACTGAGATTGCCACACTTGCCGAGCCTTGGGAAGCGGGCGTACGTATGCTTGGCATTATCAGTGCGGTACTACTGACCAAAGAGATACTGTCGATATTTATCTCATTTGGGCAGCGTTTTTTTGGCGAGAAGATTCGCATCAATCTCTCGCGGGATTTATCACAAAAGATTATCGAGCGTATTTTGACTTATCGCATGGCGTTTTATACCAGTAGTGAAAACGATAGCGGTAAACTACAAACTCGTATTGATTATGGGGTTAGTAGCCTAACAAGTTTGGTGCAAAACTTCTTTATCGATATGCTACCGCTGTTTGCCAGTGCCATTGTCTCGCTTATTATTATGTTCTCGACCAACTTTTGGATTGGTCTGGTTGGGCTGTTTATTATTCCGATTTACTTTTTTATTAGTCAAAAACAAGCCAGACGTCTGCAAGGGTTTCGTCGGCAAATGCGCGGCTTTCGCGAAGCCAAAAGCGGACTGGTTATCTCGCTTATCAACTCAATTAGTGTGGTCAAATCCTTTGTCCGCGAGCCTATTGAAGCGCAAAAGCATCTCAAAATACAAAAAGAGATGACGGATAATCAGCTGCGTATTCGCAGTATTGGCTTTATCTATGACGCGGTGAAAACCTTTATTGAACAAATCGGCGTCGTGGTCATCATCTTGCTGACTTCTTACTTTGTGTTGCAGGGTCAAATGACCATTGGCATGATTTTATTTCACGTTATGCTGTTTCAAAACGTCGCCGCCCCTATTCGCCAGCTGCACCGTATCTATGATCAGATTAATAATGCCTTAACTTATGCTGAAGGCTTTTTTGATATCTTAGAAGATGATAAGCAAGTTGAGAATATCGATGGCATCAGTAGCAAAGATCTAAAGGGCCATATCGAGTTAAAAAACGTCGACTTTACTTATCCCAACGGTACCCAAGCGCTAAAAGATGTCAGCTTTGAGATTCGCCCTAACCGTATCACCGCGCTTGTTGGGCTTAGCGGCGCGGGCAAGAGCACCATTATCAATCTATTGGTCAAATTTTATGAGCCAGATGCTGGCATGATTTGCTTAGATGGTCATAATCTAAAGGACTGCGATACTCATGACTTACGTCAGAATATCGGTCTGGTATTACAAAATAATCATATCTTCTCAGGCACTATTAGTGAAAACATCCGTTATGGCAATATGAATGC
Organism: Psychrobacter sp. Ps3; assembly: GCF_022129275.1. NCBI lineage: Bacteria > Pseudomonadati > Pseudomonadota > Gammaproteobacteria > Moraxellales > Moraxellaceae > Psychrobacter > Psychrobacter sp. Ps3. The sequence continues at coordinate 46,866 of NZ_JADQAL010000005.1, read as the reverse complement.
GACTATGGATGACATTATAGTCGCAGCAAAAAAGGCTTCGATTCATGAGCAAGTGATGCAACTAGCAGACGGTTACGAGAGTACGGCCAAATCGCTATCGGGCGGTCAGCAGCAGCGTATTGCGCTAGCACGTATGTTCTTAAAAGATCCACCGATTGTATTTTTGGATGAGCCAACGGCGAGTCTCGATGCCATCGCCAGTCAACAGGTCAAAAAAAGCTTAGATCTTATCAAAAAAGATCGTACGGTAATTATGGTCTCGCATAACATCGCGCAGATCATTGACGCTGATGATTTGGTAGTAATAGAAAATGGTCAAGTGGTTGAGACGGGTACCCATGAAGCGCTGTATGATAAAGGCGGTAAGTATTACGAGATCTTTAGTGCCATGTCCGATAGTTTAAATCTAGATAAGATCAGTCAGACGATTCAGGGTTAATGTCTTATAGATTATTGCAAAAAGTACGTTTTAATAATAGGGCGTGTTGAACATTCAACCATGGCACTGACAGAGGCTATTTTTTAGACGATTCGAAGGTAAAAATAGTAAGCTTAGTCGCTCTAAGCGTCTATTTTTACCAATGAAGCGGAAAAAAAAGAGTCCTGTCCCTACGGCTGATGCTAAAATTGTTCCATACTGCGTTGCAAATCTAGCTAAGGCATCTGCATTATCGTCGCTTTGCGCCTTGTCTGGAACAATTTTAGCGATCAGCAGTGCCTATTTGTGAATGTTCAACACGCCCTAATCTAAGCGACGTCGTAGGCTGGTGCTTTTAGCCTAGCACCATAAACCCAAAAGCATTAAAAATATGCTTTCATTCAAACGCATTATTATCATCTCATTAGCAAAAGCCAAACTATTATGACCACCCAATTTTCTATAAAAACCTTTGATGAGTTAACCTCCGTCGATATCTACCATATTCTAAGAGCGCGCTCGCAGGTGTTTGTGGTGGAGCAAAACTGCGCTTATCAAGATATGGATGAGCTAGACTTTGACTGCTTACATCTCGTCGCGCATCAAAACGAAGCGCTCGTTGGTTACTGCCGCATTATTCCGCCTGAATACAACAGGCTCAGATCTAACTTGAGCGCCGCTGATACCGATTCGCTTAATACCGCTATGTCAGCTATTGGTCGCGTACTGGTATTATCAGAGCATCGCGGTCAAGGCATAGCAAGGCAGATGATGATTCAAGCTATCGCTAATTGCCGCAAAAAATATGGCAAAAAGCGTCCTATTATTATCTCCGCACAGACTTATTTGCTCAGCTTTTATCAGTCCTTAGGGTTTGTTCCTGAAGGAGATTACTACCTTGAGGATAATATCGAGCATGTCAAGATGGTGCTGCGAGTGGCCAAAAAGAGCAAAGTTAAAAAGGTCAGTGCTGCAAATGGTAGTAAGTCCTCAAAGATTTTGAGCGCTCTACTCTTTATATTGGTGGCACTATTTATTCTCGGGCTACTTTATTTGATGATTTAAAATGAATCAGGATTTATTCAATAGACTTTATATATTAAGCAGATAAGGTTTTAATTTTTAACATAATTCAGTTTGGTTGTTGGCTTTTGCCTATGCTACTTTGAGATATGACTTATTTTTAAGTGGTTCTGTGGACGCTTTGATTGACAAAAATCAGATATAGTCAATCAATATTAAAAGTGGTACAAGGCAGACGAGTGCAAGTACTACAGTAGTAGGCTAAACGAGTCTAACGCTGTAACACTTTAATAGTGGTTCGACTATAAGTCGACTAGTTAAATAATAACTCACTCAAGGAAGAGGAGACGATCATGTCAAACACCCAATCTGATAATCAAAACACGACGGTAGAGAGTAACGTTCGTCCCGAGTACGATAGAGAAATCCAAAAAATCGCCGATTATGTGCTAGGTTACTCGGTAGATAACGACTCTGAAAATAGTGAAGAGGCTTGGACTACCGCGCGCCATTGTCTGATGGATACCCTTGGCTGCGGGCTGCTTGCACTACGTTTTCCTGAATGCACCAAACACCTAGGTCCTGATTGCGAAGGTCAGCTGACGCCTAATGGCGCACGAGTGCCTGGTACCACCCATCGACTTGATCCGATCAAAGCTGCTTTTGATATTGGCTGTATGGTGCGCTGGCTCGACTATAATGATACTTGGCTCGCCGCTGAATGGGGACATCCGTCGGACAATTTAGGCGGTATCCTTGCGGTAGCCGATTATATCAGTCAGCAAAACATTAGCCGCAACCTTAAGCCTTTGACCATGCGGGATGTGCTTGAGGCGATGATTATGGCACATGAGATTCAAGGCGTCATGGCGCTGGAGAACTCATTTAACCGTGTGGGTCTCGACCATGTATTCTTAGTTAAATTAGCCTCAACCGCAGTCGTCGCTAAGCTCTATAACTTACCACGCGAGCGTATCATGGCGGCGATATCACAAGCCCTTGTCGATGGGCAGGCACTACGCACGTATCGACATGCACCCAATGCCGGCAGCCGTAAGTCATGGGCTGCAGGTGATGCCACTAGCCGCGCGGTTCGGCTGGTCGATATTACTCGCCGCGGTGAGATGGGCATTCCAGGGGCTTTGTCCGCGCCGCAGTGGGGTTTTTATGATGTGCTCTTTAGCCATACCAATAAAGACTTAGCGACCAAACCTGAAGAAGATCGCCACTTTAAATTCCAGCGTGAGTTTGGCAGTTACGTGATGGAAAATATCTTGTTTAAATTAAGCTTCCCTGCCGAATTTCATGCGCAGACCGCTTGTGAGGCAGCGGTTATCTTGCATCCGCGTATCGATGATAGAATTGATGAGATTGAGAAGATCGTCCTCACCACCCATGAGTCTGCTATTCGTATTATCTCCAAGGAAGGTACACTCGCCAATCCTGCTGACCGCGACCACTGCTTGCAGTACATGGTAGCGGTGCCTTTATTGACAGGCGATTTGATGGCGGAGAATTATGAGGATGATTACCATGAGCAGCATCATATCTTAATCGACGGACTACGCCGAAAGATGGTGGTGGAAGAAGATGTCAGTTACACCAAAGACTATCACGATCCTAGCAAGCGCTCGATTGCCAATGCGATTCAGGTTTTTTTCAAAGACGGTACCTGTACGGATAAAGTGGTTATTGAGTATCCTATCGGTCATAAACGCCGCCGCGCTGAGGGTATTCCTATTCTAGAAGCAAAATTCCGCGCCAATCTAGCCACTCGTTTTATTGAGAGTCGTTGCCAAGAGATTATTGAGCTATGCGACAATCAAGCAAAACTAGAGCAAACGCCTGTGCATGAGTTTATGGATTTGTTTATGACAAATTAATATTGTTTAATCGCTTTTTTATGAGCTAAATCTGTACCAAACAAAAGGGTTTGGCGTTGATTGAGTAACGACAAACCCTTTTGCTTTTTCTGCTTCTTGTCACTGTGTTTTTGTGTTAAGTGTTACCAAGGTATCGACTCCCCTGCCCAATCAACAAAGCTCCCGGTCTGATCGCTACTCATATCTGCGAGCACCTCTAATAAGGCCTCAGCGCTATAAGCTGGCGAGAACAGATGACCTTCACGTACGTTGGCTTGAAACGGTGCGGACAACTGCGTATTAACGGTACCAGGCTGCATGACAACCACGCAGACGTCTTTTAAGGAGCGTGACCATTCAATACTTAAGTTTTTCATTCCCATATTGAGCGCCGCTTTGCTCATACGGTAGCTGTACCAGCCGCCAAGCTCATTATCGCTGATACTACCGACTCTAGCTGATATCGTCGCAAATATCGCCGGATTATCGGTACTACGCTCAGCGTTTTTGAGCAGCGGCTTGATGTGTTTGGCAATGAGCATGCTGGCAAGTGCATTGACCTGCATATTCTGTAGAAAAAACTCAGTCTGCATCTGCCGCAGCGCTTTTTCAGGCTTGTTATGCTCGGTATGCAGCATACCCACACAATTGATTACCCAGTCGATATGGTTGCTATGAGTTTTTATAGCCTCAATACTCTGCTTGATACTGTGCTCATCGCAGATATCCATCTTTAGCCAATACAAATTATCAGCCTCAATCTCAGGTACGCTATTATGATAAGTCGCAAACACCGCTATGCCCGTCTGTATTTTATGGGTCATCTGGATTAGCTGCTCGACCATAGCTTTACCGATGCCGCCTGTACCACCGATGATAAGATACGTTTTTTTATTCATAACTGGCTCCTAGTTTGTTATCACAGTTGCGTCATTGCCGTTTCGTTATCACTGTTATCACAGTTATCACTATGAATATAAGTTAGCATGGTTTGGCACTGTATTTGGTATTGTATTTGGTATGGTTTTGAGGTTCGTGAGCTCACATTATTTAATGAATATCGTTCAATAATAACCGTTATCGAGATTAGATTTACGCTACAATAATCTGCAGATGTCATTTTACTCATTTATCTTCTATTTTTACTTGGATCTTATTACTTATGCTATCCCCGCAAGATCAGCTGACTGAGCTGGTACGAAACCTTGAGAGCAACAATCATGTGTTTGCCACCGATCCGCTATTGGTGACCGAAAAGCTGCAAAATGAAGATGGCTCGCCAAAACAAAAGCTACATCGGCGCGCCAAACGAATCGATAGTAATGGGAATCTTGCAAAAGTCCTAGGTAAAATTGATGCTCGTATCAAGAGCATCATGGTCATGATGAGTGTGGTCTGGTGTGTTTCAGGATTCCTAGGCTTATTCACTCTATTGCAGGCCAACGTTGTCAATTTCTTTTATGTGCTTGTCTGCTTACTCGGCTTTCATACCCTTATGCTTGTTGGCTGGCTGCTCCTTACTTTTATCAATCGCGGCAAGCAATCTGCCAATTGGTTTGCAAGCCTGGTCAGTCCAAGCTACTTGATTCGCGGTAAAGACGATGTCACTCAAGCGGCGGTTAGTCTCTATGAGCAGCAGCTTGAGCATAGCGGTATGCGCTGGTATCTCGGCAAATTCAGCCATCAGTTATGGCTTGCTACTTTGACAGGTATGCTGCTTGCGATCATATTCTTACTAGTCGTGCGTCAGTACAGCTTTAGTTGGGAATCCACGCTGTTATCGGATAATGCCTTGATTGGTTTGACTCAAACGCTAGGCTGGCTGCCGAGTTTAGTAGGGTTTAACGTTCCTGATAGTGCGGCTATTATCCAAAGCCGCTTAGTGACTGATGCGCTGCCTTTATCGGTGGCGAGGCAATGGGCAAGTTTGCTCGTGGGTAGTTTATTGATGTATGGCATTGTGCCGCGGGCAATTGCTTGGGTGTTTTGTGCGCTGATGTTCCGCCGCAAAAAAATGCGCCTTGATATCAAGCTGCCTTATTACCAAAAAATCATTAGCTTCTGGCAGCGCAAAGTCATTGATGCCGATGACTTCAAAGAAGCGCCCGCTCCTATTGCACCAAAAGCTGAGATAAGCCAAGCCAAAAAGCTCGTCGCCCTACTCGAATATCCTAGCGCGCATCAGCAGTGGTGGCGGGCAGGCGCAGCAATCGAATCTAACGAAGCGGTTGAGAATTTCGGTATCCTTGATGATCGTGATGATATGGCACGCCTAAAGGATTACTTAGATGGTCATCCTGTGCAAGTGTTGTTAGGCATTCATAGTAAAGCCCTACCTGATCGCGGCACTCTGCGTAAGTTGGATCAAATTGCCACTCATGCCAAGCATGGTTTAATTGTACAATTACTAGATGATGATTCGGATATAGATGCTGATACTGAGCTTACTACCGAAACTTATAAAAACGATAATGTGCGCTACCAGCAGTGGCAAACGGCGCTGGCTGAGCGACAAATCGGTTTGGTCGCTAGTCATTAAGCGTTCATCATTCATTATTGAATTAAAAAGCACTATTTTGATAACCTGTAAATAAGACACATTATGAATAATAATACTGACAACGAAAATAATGAAAAGCCAGTCGGACTGTTTGCTGATAAAGCATTAAAAGATGATCCGGCTCCTGCGGTGGTGCCTGAGTCCACTGCTAGTGAAGAGTATGCGACTACGAAGCTCACTGATACGAACTTCACTGAGACAGATAAAGCGGATCAAACCCCCGATAATGATGATGTCAATGCTCCTAACCCTTCCAAACCTCCTTCTAACCTCAAAAAGACACTTGCTACTGGTGAGCCGTTAAAGCTTGCCGTGGTTGGTCATACCAATACCGGTAAGACGTCGATTTTGCGCACCTTACTGCGTGATGTTTATTTCGGCGAAGTCAAAAACGAAGCCGCAACCACGCGTCATGTGGAGCGTGCGCAATTGACCGATAGCCAGACAGGTGAGGTTTTAGTTGCTCTTTATGATACGCCAGGACTTGAGGATGCTTCAGGCTTGATGGACTGGCTTGAGGACAATACAGCCAGTCGCCGTGATGGTATCGAGCGCTTGCAGCAGTTTTTGGCAGCGGATATCGCCACTGGCGCTCAAGGTGCTGAAGACTATAGCCAAGAAGCCAAAGTGATACGCCAACTACTGGCAAGTGATATGGCAGTTTATGTCGTCGATGCGCGAGAGCCTGTGCTCGGTAAGTACAAAGATGAGCTTGCGATTTTGTCTTGGGCGGCGATACCTGTGATGCCGGTGTTTAATTTCACTGATAGTCAAGAAGCTAACATCGATGAGTGGCAGACGATGCTGGCACGGCGTAATCTGCATATCTCGACGCGCTTTGATTCGGTCGCATTCGAATTTGAAGATGAGATGCGACTTTGGCAAAACTTGGCTACCATGCTGACGCACTCAGAGATGCTTGAGCAGCTGATGCAGCGCCGTACCGAGGATTGGGCGCAGCTATATGATGAGGCGAAAATTATCATTGCAGATTTCTTGTTAAATGTGGCCGCTTTTGTGCGTGAGATTAGTGAAGATGATGATCCTATGCCGGTACTGCAAGATATGCAAGAAGCCGTTAGGCAAACAGAACGCACGATGCAGCATCAGCTACTTAATCTCTATAAGTTTTATGATAATGCGGTGGCCGCAACGCCACTTGAGTTACAGGCTTATCAACAAGATCCCTTTGATCCCGAACTGCTCAAAAGCTATGGTATTCGTACCACTTCTGGCGCGGCAGCAGGCGCGTTATTAGGACTAGGGATTGATGCAGCAGCACTTGGAACGACTTTAGGATTGGGTGCTGCACTAGGAGCAATAGGTGGTGGCCTATTATCAAACACCAGCAGTATCGCTGATAAGATCACTGGGGTGAAACGTTTATATATCGATCCGGCGACTTTGACGCTGCTTGCCACTCGTGCTACTGACTTATTGACCGCGCTGCGCCATCGCGGGCATGCGGCAACAGATGCCACACAATTGCTCTATCAAAATGAGAGTATTGATGATGGGGAGATATCAACAAGCAGCCAAGACGATGGTCTAGAAGAAGATAATGCGATCACTCTTTGGCCCCCTCATAAACTACCAAGTGAGCTTAAAAAAGCACGCGGCAAACCGCAGTGGTCATCTTTGAGTAGCGGTAAATCAGAACAAGCGCAGAGCCTGCGCATGGATACAGCATGGTCGCTGGCGAGTAAGCTATAGGGTGCATTGCTTATAGGTTTAACTTTTAGGTTTATTATCTTAATAGCTCACTCAAAGCTTCAAACCCTCGTATATCAGTCTGCTGCAAGTATATTGCAGATAACGGATAGCGCTTGAAGGTAGTCGCGATATCATCCATGATCTGTTGCTGCCTATTAGCGCGCTGCTGCCAAACATCAGCCAAAAAGGCTGCCTTTATCACTTATAGATGTTATAAAAACGCGAACACTTCATTAGTCATTTTAATTTATAGTCTACAATTGCCGTAGTATCACCCTATATCATCGCAGTGGTCAATTATAATCTGCAAAATTGATCGCACTTAAACGATATCTACTAAAACTGCGGTTAAATAAAGAATTATTATCTCAGATATTGATGTTATAGATAGTGACTGCAGCTGATAAACGAATGCAACGTCACTAGTTTTTTACGTATACTGTTCTATTTGATTTAGAATACTCATTTAATAAGATTCAAGGAAAAGATATGGCACACTATTTCGGATTTCCACCGTCAGAGAAACTCAAACAATTAATAGAAGAAGCGGCGCAAGCGGAGGCATCGGATGAGCATGTTGAGTACTATAAACATCGCGACGCACTAACTCACCAAACTGCTAGAGATTTGATCGATAATTTGCTGGTAGGCTTAGTAGAGATTATCCCTAACCCTGAACGTCAAGCCTCCATGCGCAAAATCGTTGGCACCATTGAGCGCTCAGCTGATACGCTACTTAACATCTTATTAAATAAAGAGAATAATGAAGACGTCTTGCCAAGCTTTCACTTCCTGCGCGACCGAGCCACTTTTATTGATAATGAAGGGGTCAGTCGGGTCGGTTTTAAGCTCTCCGAGGATAGTGCTCAAAAAATCACAGAAGGCTTTGCTTCAGTAACTCCTGATGATGTCGATATGAGTAAATTTAAGTTAGCATTAGAGACGATGAACGAAGATACGCTCACTCATTTTATCACTCGTTATGCCGAGACCCTTAAACTTGGCATGATTAAACGCAAATCAGTGCCCGTTACCAAAGCCGCTATCGATAAAGGTATGAGCATGGCATTGAATAAAATGCTACCTGACTTACCTATGAGCTCATTGAACCGTTTGGCCAATTATTATCGTCCTTTTATTGTGGAAAAGGCGGATTAATTAATATTAGGGTAATGGCGGTTTGCGATTAGGTAAATTCGCTAAAACTTGCTAAAATATGTGGCACTTTTATCAAAGGCGCACCCTACTATGACTCAAATCAGTAATCAAGAGATCGAACAAACTCTACGTAATTCAGAGTGTCTCATTAGCAGTATCGAAGTTGCGGCCGCTTACGAGCGTCTTGCTGCCCAGCTTAATTTGCATTATGCAGGCCTAAACCCTATCGTTATGGTAGTGATGAACGGTGGCCTTATCCCAGCAGGACAGCTACTGACTCATCTGACTTTTTATCATCGCATGCATTACATTCATGCGACGCGCTATCGTGACAATGAGGGGACCAGCGATCTTGATTGGAAATTTAAACCCGATGTCAGTATCAAAGGCGAGCATGTACTACTCATCGATGATATTTTTGATGAAGGTATCACGCTCAAAGCTATCGTTGAAGAATTAGGTAAAGAAAAGCCCGCTTCAATCGATTCTTGCGTCCTTTTAAATAAAATGCATGATCGCAAAGTTGCTAATTTCGATGTGGATTTTGTCGGTATCGATGTTGATGACCGTTATGTCTATGGCTGCGGTATGGACTTTCATGGTTACTTGCGTCACCTGCCAGGTATTTATGCGATTAAAGAAGACAAAGTGTAGTATTTCATTCTACACAATAAAAAGCATCCGTTATGGATGCTTTTTTGCGTTTATAGAGCTTCAAACTGTAGTGCTAACCCTGTATAGCGCTCAGTTGGGGTCTGCACTGCCTTCTCAAAGGCAGACTTGGTGCTATATATACTGACCTGTTTTTTGGCGCGAGTCACTGCCGTATAGATAAGCTCTTTACTGAGTAGCCTACTATGACTAGTATCAAAAGTAATCGAAACATGATCAAACTCAGATCCTTGCGACTTGTGAATAGTCATAGCGTAGGCAGTAGACACGAGCTCATCATTTAATAGACTAACGGCGATGCCCTGAGTTTTATTTTCAAAGAAGACTTCTAGTGGCGCGCCATCTGTCCCCGTCTGCAAGCAAAAACCAATATCCCCGTTGAACAACCCAAGCTCATAGTTGTTTTGTAGCATCATAACAGGCCGACCATGAAACCAAGTATTTTGACCTAGCGGCAGTTTTAACTCAGCCAGATGCCACTGTGTTAGGTAGTTATTAATATAATGATCGCCCCACTCCCCATTATGTCCAGCCGTAAGTATTCTAAATTGATTGAAAGCTTGTACCAGAGAGGTAATTGTCTCTTTAACAACTGCTGGCACGGATTTTTCTATTGGATTTCTTAATAGTACATTGATTTTTTTTATGTATTTTTGGTAGTTTAGAGTTATTCTTTTAAGATTTTCTATATTACTTAGGCTATTTTTTATCTGGTTATTTGGATTTGTTTGCGCAGATTGCGTATTTATATTCGAAAAACTCAGCGCCTGATCCTGCTTTAATAACTGCCAAATGCCTTGCGTGTCTGTATCCATATTATTGATTTGCTGAGCCAACTTACCAATACCTGAGTCTTTACTAAATCTGCGACTCTCAGTAAGCTCTACGTGTACGGGTTGCAGGCTTGGTATGCGGCATAGGTCGGATAAGACGGCACCTGCATCTACTGCTGCAAGCTGATTGGCATCACCCAGTAATATAAGTCTCGCGCCTTTTTTTACTGCACTAACCAGATAATTTGCCAGCTCTACTCCGAGCATAGAAGCCTCATCAACGATGATGATATCTTCGCCAAGTGGGTTGTCTGCATCGTAGCGCGGTCTGCCCGTTCGCCCAATGCCTAGTAAACGATGGATGGTTTTTGCTTCTTCTAGTTGCATATCAACATTTGCCGCATCTAAAGCCGCTTGCAAAGATTCCTGCATACGCTGTGCAGCCTTACCAGTCGGCGCAGCCAACGCTAAGCTTGCGCTATCGGTGCTAAACTTGATAGGTGCGTCATCTCCCCTACTCTGTGCTGCTTGTTGCAGAGCAATAACGAGCTGCGCCACAGTATAAGTCTTACCTGTCCCAGGTCCACCCGTGATGATACTAAAAGCGTTGTGATTAGCCACATTAATCGCTGCTATCTGTCGTTTTTCCAGATTATCTGGTATAGCAATTGAAAGAGGGGTTATCTGCTGATTTATAATTGAATTGATACGCGTAGCTAAGCTAAATTCTGCTTGCCAGGTGCGGTGTAGCCAAAGGGTGGCTGATGTATTTTGATTTTCTTCTTTTTGAATTTGATAAATGATTGGTTTATTATTTTTGCTTAGGCTATTTCTATCACCCTTATTAAGATGTTCAACATTACTGAACAAGTCATACTTACCGATTGAGTGAATAAAAGCATCTAGATCTGTATTTCTTAGCCGCTGATATAACGCAGTGATGGCATCTAAGCGCTTCGTCAAAAGCTCTCTTTCATAATTAGTCAGCACTGACTGTGACCATAGTTGATGTCTTTGAGCAACTATAATGCTTAGTAAACTAAAAAGTGAGGGCTCTGTAGCCACTTCATCTGCTATCAGCTGGTCGATTTGTCCCTCTGCTAATACCAGAAGTGGCGTGGCTAGCATCTCTAGCAGCTTCAATTGCCAAGCATACAGAGTCACTGATTCGCCCCCGATATCCCCCTGCACAGGCCTTTCATCCTTAGCCTCTTCCAGAGTTAATACTGTATGCCCTTGTTCTAAATGCGTCGTCAACATGACAAATACAGCGCTAAATAAGGCTTTATCTTGCACCCCATCTACTTGTTCGGTCTCGATATTCGTCTCAACATCAGACACGTGATATGCTGACTGCGTTTGCTGACGACGCAGCAACAGATAATCACTAAGATTGCTAGCCCAACTTTCGTGTAGGCTAATGGCTGCCCTACTATTACTGTTATTCATAATATGTTGTCTCTTATGTCTGTCTTTATGGCTATCTCATAAATCGTTGTTGCTTTATTTTTGGTAAATAGGTTATCTATTCTGAGCCCTAACTCATTAGTCTGGCAAACCAAGCAAGGTATCTAAAGCTTTGATGAAGTCGATGGGTATGTCCCAGATGACTAACCCAAAGCGCTTATCGGTAACTACATTACAATCGGCCGTATTTTTTTTATTTTGCCTAGCACTATCTAAAGCACTATCTAAAGCACTATCTAAAGCACTATCTGATGTCGACGCATCTGCATGATAGACCCCGCGTAAAAACACATACTCGACAGGACCAAGATATTTATCTTCATTACCATCATAATCGCTGACTCGCATACTTAAGAAACGATGCAATGCAACCTGATAAATGGCGGCTTGTAGCCAATACCCAGCCTTTGACATGGCTTGTTTAAGCGTCTTTTCATCATAGCTGCTTAGGCTATTTCCTAAATAGTTACTTTTGTAGTCCACCACATAATATTTGCCTGCGTATTCATAAACTAAGTCAATCTCGCCGCGTAGATAGCGATACAAGTGCGCTTTATTTTGCGCCACTAAAGTCACGTGCTTGTCCGGTTCGTTTGGTAAGTGCTCTGCAAACAGAGTGGTGATATCCTCTGCTCTAAAGTGCTCTGACAAGCCCATGTTGAACTCCAGCTCAGCAAAGCGCTGCGTAGTATCAATTGACTCTAGCGGCTGGTTAGAAGCTAATAGCGGCGTCTGTAGCACCTCTTTGATCCAACCCATTAACGCTTCATGTTGGCTCGCTACTATCGTATCTGTATCGACAGACTGACTATTCTGTTTTTTATTTGCCTGTAATACACGCTGCTGCTGTTCTGCGCTACTATAAATCAGTGGCAGCTGATAGCTACTCACCGCGCGGTCGATGACTTGAGACCACTGAGATTGATTATTAAAGTCAATTTTTTCAAATATTTCATGCAAAAATGTACCGGCATTCGCGCCTTTGACAAAAGTAAAGCGGATATCATCCTCTCGCTTAAGCTCCAAGTCGCAGCCCAGCTCGAAACCTTCATTGCTATCTATGACTCCTACTGGCTCTTTCGTTTCTATATCTATGGCATCATCAATGCGCTCATCGACAACCGCCATAATCTGTGTTGATTCATCTAACTGGCGCGCCAAAGCGGTAAAACTGGTCTTCGCCCAGCCAAAGAAGTAACGACTGCGCATAACTTCCAAGAACGGTGCGTATTCAATCTTCTGTGTCGCTAGTTTCGTTGTGACAGTGGTCAAACCATTTGCCGTGTTGGCGTTATTCGCTTGGCCCTTTTCATGATACTCATTAATTTTATGAGCTCTAATCATCCCTATCGTGCCTTTGAGCCTATCTGGCAACTCAATATTCTTAGCCGGTACGTCTAACCAATAGCAGACTGGTCTCAAGCACGCGTTCGTATTACTATGAGCATCTTTTAAGACTACATAAAGCTGCTCACTAGCACGAGTAAAGGCGACGTAGCCCAGGCGACGTAGCTCATCAAAACCTTCTTGGGTTTCAAACTCAGTGTAATAGTCTGCTTTAGTGGCTGAGCCTTGCACGGGTGAGAAACGGCGCTGATTGCTAACTGTATTTGGTTGTTGTGAGTTACGGTTCGATTGGTCATCATATAGATATAAACCATACTGCTCTTTATTACCGGATCTTCTACTGGCATCGCCCATACCCAGTACATAGACAATCGGGAACTCAAGCCCTTTAGACTTATGAATGGTCATCAGCTGCACTCCTGACTCCGTCGGGAGCGGATATTGCTTCGCCCAATCGCTGTTAGGGGCAGCGTCAATGTTTTGCCGAAACCACGCCAAAATCTCATGCTCGCCCATGCCGCTGCCGTACTGCGCCATAACATCTAGCACATGACGCAAGTCCATAATATGACGATCGCCTTCTGGATGATTCGCAAGTGCCTGCCAAACGCCTTGCGACTGGACCGGGCTCTTATCTAACAAATAATGTAGCGCTGACAAAATCCCAAAATGCTGCCAACGCTGCGCGCCTTCTTTTATATAAGCAATAAAGTCTTGGTAGCTTTGTTTGTGAGCGCTATCACTACGGTTAACAGCGCCTGACTCATGATCTGTCATCATTGCTCTAACGGCCTTGATATTTAGACCATACAGATGACTGGTTAACACGCGATTGATCATGTCATGACGATAGGGATAGAGCATAGCGCTCAGTAGCGCGGCCACATCCTCTGCCATGATGGTCTCAAAGATACTGACATCACTAGTCGTCAGCGTAGGCACTTTTAGCTTCACCAGCTCATCTTCAACCTGCTTTAAGTCTTTTTTGGTACGTGCCAGCACACCGATATCACTTGGTTGAATAGGCACGCCTTTTAAGGTCTGATTGCTGCTTAATAAGGTCGCAATATGACGCGCGGTAATCTCATACTCATCGTACTCAAGCTCGTTGTCATATGGTAAGTGTAATAAGCTCACTGGCTGAGCTGAGAGCACCTCCGTCACTAAATCAGGCACTAAATCAGTCACTAAATCATGGGTTTCAGAAGCTGCCATATTAGACCAAGACAACTGGCTATCTGGTTTTGCCGCTTTGATATGCTGATAATAAATCCCTGCACCTAACTGCGACAGCTTATTATCACCCGTGCTAGGCGTTGCCATACCAAACCAGCAATTCAGCGCATGGATGACGCCTGCATTTGAGCGGCGATTGACGTCTAGCGTCCAAAAGCTTTGCTTATCAAACTGAGCTTTCATGTCGTTGTAGTTGGCCACATCGCCACCGCGAAAGCCATAAATCGCTTGCTTAGGATCGCCAACTAATAACAAAAACTCATGACTGGTTTTTTTCGCGCTAGATTGCTTATCGTTGGCCGAAGCTGCGGTCTTTTTATTGGCTAAATAAATACTTTTAATCATCAATGCTTGCTCGCCATTGATATCTTGCGACTCATCAATAAGCGCAATGGGATAATGATGGCGAATATAACGCGCCAGCTTGGGCCCTTGCTTGCCTGTTAGTGCCTGATTTAGACGCACCATCTGTAGACCAAAAGTCGTCTCACCGCGCTCCTCTAAGATCACTGGCAGCCTATCCCGAACCGCGAGAACAATATGCCGGTTTAGGTTGGCCAACAATGAAATAATATGTTGGTCTAATTTTTCGACCATATCTAAAATGGCCATTAACTTCACTATTGTATCTAACCCAAAAAGAGCCTGATGTTCCTTTTCTCTGTCTTTATTGAAATTTTTAATCTTGCCTTCTTCATTGGGATATCTAGAGTCCTGTAACGAAGTCAGAATTTTATTTTCACGCTCGTCTAAATAGCTAGTAAAGGCTAGCTGATGTTCTGCTATTTTATGATGTACATCAACTAAGGCGTCAAAATGATTGATTAAATTAGAGTTACCACGAAACCCTTGTGACTTCCTATAGTCAGAATTTAAATATGGCTGAATATCTGCTAAATCTAATTGAGCAAATTCATAAAGCATCTTCTCGTACGCACTAAAGTCAAAGTCTTGATCTAGTTTCACCTCATCAATAGGCGCTGAGATAAAATTCAGCGAGCGCGTGACAAAACCCTTATGATCACCGATATCAGTAAGTTTGCCTTGCTGCTCTAGTAACGCATAAAGTTTCGGCTGCTCATGATAGAGGCGACTTTGAAATTGGCGTAGCTCATCATGAATGATGCTATCAGTGACTTGCTCGATACTGCTGTCTTCAATGATACCCATGCCCTGCTGATGACCGGTCTCGCTACTGTATTCCGTCAGCCACTTCTGCGCTAAGCTATCAAGCGTACCCACAAATAGATTATCAAGCGTCGTGAGCACCAATGCCGTGCGCCGAATAGCCTCGGTCATCGGGTAGCTATAGACATGATCGAGTAGATAGCTGATTAAATGTAAGTTGATTGGATCTTGCATGAGGCTATCTAAGCGCGCATAACTGGCTTGCTGTATGAGCCAAGTATCGCGCTCCTCTTTGGCTTTAGCGCGGTTTTCGCGAGTAGTGGTTTGACTGTTTTGTTGTTCATAGTCAAGATCTTGGTTTAGCTCCTCGCTCTTCTGACTGGGGTTCTCTTTGGACTGACTTTCTGAATTGATTTGTTCAGGGGTTACCTGTAAGGATTTTGGATAGAGCATATCTTTATTATTAACATCACTGCTTAGGCTATTTACCCATTGTAATAACTGATAAAACTCAACTAAACGCTCGTGGATACGCTGACGCATCTCGGCGGCTGCGGCACGAGTGAACGTAGTGGCGATGATTTGTTCAGGGGCCCGTCTTGCCTCAATCAACAAACGCAGGACGATGCCCGTTAGCGTCCATGTCTTACCGGTACCCGCTGAGGCTTCAATCAGGTGTTGACCGCTGAGCTCAACCTCA
Organism: Psychrobacter sp. Ps3; assembly: GCF_022129275.1. Classification (NCBI taxonomy): domain Bacteria; kingdom Pseudomonadati; phylum Pseudomonadota; class Gammaproteobacteria; order Moraxellales; family Moraxellaceae; genus Psychrobacter; species Psychrobacter sp. Ps3. The sequence goes on along the minus strand of NZ_JADQAL010000005.1, from coordinate 30,809 downwards.
ACCGCCGGTACCTTTTCGGATGATTTTACAGATAATTTTCCAGATAATTTTTCAGGTGCTTTGTCTGCTTTATTATTATTTGGCATATCAGCACTTCTCGTGGCGCTTTGCGACTCGTATAAATGCCCATCAGCGAAAGGCAGCTGTTGCGAGCTCTCCGCAAAATCAGGCGTATCGGTAAACTCTGTCATATTGGCGTACACTTTAAATTATTATCAATTTAATTTGGATTACAAAATTAGCTGTCTTAAACGGTATAAAGGACTAACCGTCTAACCCTTCCAAAGCGTCAAACATTGGCTCATATAAAGGCTGTGTGATAGTCGTCAATGCTGTAGCTAAAGCTTTAAAAGTATCTTGATCGCGCAAGACGTATTGCCATATAGCATGCTGCGAACAAGTATCATAAATCATATCTGCCTGATAACTCGGCCTTAGCCAGTCTGAGAAATCTGCGCGTTTTGGCCAATAGTTGCCACTATCACTGTCCTGCGATTTTTGCTGTTTTTCTAGATAACTGAGCGCATACTCTGGCAGTATCGTAACAGGCACTTGACCGACGAGCTGGGCGAAGATTGCCCACTTTATCAGCTCTAGTATGGCGTCTTCATAGACGATAGGAGCGATCTTAAAGGCAACTGACTTCTCAAACTTCTTCACCCCTGATCTAGACTTGTTAAAGCGCCATATGCTCACACCATCATTCAAGGTGACTTGCGCGGCCGTGGTACGTCTTGCGACTTGCCAGTATAAATGCGATAACCAGAACTTGAGTAAATGTTTGGGACTAGCCGCATTAGGCAATACATTGAGCCACTGCTTAGGCGATTGCTCGCTATAAGCAGTATTGGAGTGCAAATGAATATCCTCGCCATGAGCCGCTATCGGTACTTGTCCTTTTAACTTAATAACTTTAGGTAATAATCGCAGTAGGGACTCATGCTGACTGCCGAGCTCTTTGTCAGCGTTATTTATATCGCTATTAAAAATGGTTGCTAACTCTACCCGCACAGGATGCTCAGTGGTTGGGGTTATCAGTCGTAAGACACTAGACTTGTCCTCTACTCTTGCTAGTAACACATCTGTGTTAGCAAAACCATTAGCCATCAGCTGCTCTTGAAACTCTAAACACTGCTGTTGGAGCTTTTGCCGCTCATTTACTAAGGTGGTTTGCCGTGCGATACCTGCCGGCATGATCTTTTGGTACATTAAAGTTGAATAACTCGCTTGAGCATCAAGTTCAAAGTTAGCAGAGTTGTGTTCAGAGTTAGCAGAATAGCTATCTGGATTGGTATAAACGGTACTAGTAGCGAGCTCATTAATGAGATGATCTGTAATCTGATAATTGGTTAAGCCGTCCAAAAATAGTGGCTCTTGCTGCACCCTTGCTTGCTCACCTTGCATGACATACACCTCTTGAGCGCGCAAAAAGGCCTTGGCAGGATGACGGACTTGATAGGCCAGCACTCCTTCTACGTCTATCTCATGAATATCAAATAGGGTTTGACTGAGCATAGTCGTTAAGTCTGCATTATTTGTGTCGTGTGCATTGGTTTTCATATCGAGCGCCAGCAGTTCGATCAATGCTTGCAAATCTTTATGATCGACTTGTCCAAGCTCACCTAAACTGCGTCCAAGTACTTGAGCGATCGCTTCATATTGCGATTTTGTGGGCAAACCAACGAATTGTAAGCGTTTGCTTGGCACGCGGCTCTTTAGGGTATCAAAAACAGCTTGCCAAATCGGTGCGGGTGGAAATTGCTTTTTTTGTGCCAGCTTAGTTTTTTGCATAGCTTGATCTAAGAGTACATCTAACTCATCGCTAGCGTCAGTGGACGCATGGGCGTCAAGGTTGGCAGTATCCGCCACTTCGCTTTGATTATGAGCATCAACACTGCTTGTTGTATTAAGAGCCCCATCCTCTTCGATCATAGATTCAAACAGACTCTCGTGGAAAGGTAGAGCTGGATGTTCAGTGACTAGCCACTGCTTGATGAGCTTAGGAAGATAGCGCTTTAACTGCTCAGTAGTCGCATCAACACTCTCAGGCAATGCCTCTAATGCTTCAAGCGAGCTGACTTGCCACTGCACTTCACCTTGCAAAAACTGTAACAACTCACTGACAGGATTGGCGGGTAGATGCTCATGAGTATCGGTGAGACTTTGGCCGTTATAAAATATCCAGCAGGCACTGCGCGCACATAACAGCGCATCTAAAAACGCACCATTATCGTCATCCTCGCTGACTCTATCTCCGCGGCGAGCCATAGTAGTTTTCATCAAGTCGTAGCGGTTATTACGATCGCGGTCCGGGAACTCAGAGAGATTCATATTGAGCATGACAACCAGCTCAAACGGTACGTTTCTAAGAGCGCCAAAGCGACCAAAGGTAATTACTCCCGTCGGCTCGGCACTGACTTGCTGACTCTCAAGTTCAGCTTCGATACTATCAAGCATAAAGCTTAGCTTAAGCGGTAATTGCTCAACGCCCGCAAGCCGTTGTTCTACCTCGTGATTGTCAGTATCGTCACTCGCGTACTGCCGGTAATGACGATTGGCGCGAAGGCTAGATTTAAAGCCATTCATCGCGTTGTAGATCGCGCGCATCGTACGCGTCTGATCGACCTCACCAAAGTAGCGATGGATCACTTGCGTCTCAATTTGGGACAGCCACTCTTCAGCTTTTTTCTTTTGAGTATGGTCATGACGGCGCTCAGTCAAGCCTGCATAGATACGGCAAAATGCCTCAACGATCATGCCATCATCCAAACTCATCTGCGGTAATGGCAGGCTCATCTCAGGCATAGCCGTACTCGGCCAGTCTGCCTCTGCAAGAGGATACAAACAATCACTCGCGCTTGCCTCAGGCATAATTAAGCCAAGAGCCAATCTATCTAATGCTTGAGCGAAGCTGAAGCGGTAGTCATAGTCGTTGGCGTCTAGAGTCTGCTTGAGATGCTGCTCATCAAAGCCGCGGATAAACCCCGCCTCTACTAATAAATCACAGCCGCGGCTCATCTGCTCATGCGTCAGTCCAAAACTCTCATACAAAGGTGGTAACATGAACCAATCAAGAACCTCAGCGGCCTCAAAACGCGCGCTATGACTACCAAGGAGCTTATAAAAACCGATAATAGCTTCCCACAGTTGGCGAATATCGGTATCGACCACGCCAGTCACTTTGGCTGGCAAAGTCAAACCATCTTGCCCTTTGCCACTGACAAAAATAGAGCTGATCAGTTCATGATGGCGCTCAACATCAGGCATCAGCACGACAATCTCTGAGATATGGCGTTTTTTTTCGCCCGCTCTGATCGGCTCGTTAAGCCAGCGCCCAATCATAATACGTAGCACTTCTAACTGGCGCTGCAAATTATGGCAAGAATGAATGCTTAGGCTATTATCTTGAGCCGACATCTCCCAGTATCGCTGTTTGTCAAAGCGCTTGTTCTCTAATGCCTCATCATCAAACCACTGCACTTCTTGCTCAAAACTTAGCTCTATTTGCTCATTGACTGCTTGCGAGACTTGCACAGCGGTTGCTTGCTGGGTCGCTTGCTCATCGAGCATCAATACATCATTTTGCAAACGTCTGAGTAAACTCGAATTATTTTGTGCACTATCTGCTTCAACAGTCCATTCCTCACTGCTATAAGCATGATCGATGAGACTCTCAGCACTCGTATCGAAATTATCGTGCCATTCTACTAAGTCTTCTTCATATTGCTCATTGCCTGATAAATTCGCCAGCATAGCGAAAGTATCACGCGACTGCTTACCCAAACGTGACAGCAAACTATGACCATAATCGCGTAAGAACACACTTTCGGGGTTAATAATCTGCTGGCGCTGCAGCCAAGACTTATCGACGATATCCGCCCAAAATAGCTTTGATGGATTGTAGTGCAGCAGGGTGATATCCATGTATTTCGACAAGCGTTGCAAGAAGTCAAGCTCCGTCTGCGGCAGTTGCTGAATGGTAAATATGCGTAGCACAGCAGGTAACGGTTCACGCTCATTCGCCTTATTATGCTCAAGAGCTGACCAAAAGGTATTTTCAATCTCAACGCGGTGCTGGTGCACATCAGCAAACAAGTGTAACCATAAAAAACGCTGAGCGACTTCTAACTCAACATAATGTGCTACTAGCCAATCAGGGGTGGCGCGAGCATACTGATCAAAACGCAGCGACAAAGCATCTTTGTCAGCTATCAGCTTATCGACATCTAATAGCTTGTTCTGGGACCAAAGCGCTAGCCAGTCCTCACGGTGGGTTAAGTAGCGATTAAACACTCGCGCCAAATCACTTGCCAGCTGCCAAATACGCACGTCTTGCTGCGCTTTATCAGGGGTGCTGCCCTCTTGCGGCTTCTCGATTAGCGGTGCTAGCAGCGAGTGCACTGGATGCTTGTCATCTTTGACAATCAGCTCTTGATAGTACGTCAAATACCCAAACAGACGCCACTGCATTACTGTAGGCGACAATACCGCCACTTCAGGCACATTCAAGGTTGACGCTTCAGGATTATGCGCGAGCAGATACTCATTATGACGCGCTAACACCTTTTGCATCAAAGTCCACTGATACTGGCCCCAAAAGGTCGTCGTCACTAACGTACTAATACCCGCTTGGCTAGCAATAGATTTATCGAGCCAGTCGCCTAATACCATTGAAGGCACGATAACGATAAACTCAGCAAAGACTGGCTGGTTTTTCGATTGATAATCGGTGAGTAGCTCTGCAACTAAATGCTCAGTGCGGTGCGATTGAATAATTTTAAACATAGATAGCGATCTGATTCGAGTAAAAGACAAGATGAGGTAATAGCGAGATAAAAGATAAGTATTGTAGTCGTGGCAGCTTTTTATTTCTGTTAAGATATGGCGCACAGCCGCTTTAGGTGGCGACCTTGTTACCTTAATAGTTGTCTTATGAGTGAGGTAACGCTTAAGTGTGCCACTGATATCTCTGATTTACCAGTATACTATTTCAAAATGAGTCAAATCCAACATCGCTTGCGACAACTAGTGTCGTAAGTGCGATAAAACACCTTATTATAAGAACCATATTTTATGAGAGACTACAAGCTACTACTTGCAGGGATAATACTGTTATTGCTTCTTATTATTGTCGGGGTTATATCATGGTTATGGCTGAACAATAGTAAAAATATTGATCCCTTACCGATTTTGAGCCGTGAAGACGTCAAATCATTACAGGGCGAATCAGAAGAAGATAGCGACGCCGTCAAAAACGATGCCGCTGCCAATACGCTATATATTCAAGCGCAGCAGCCTCTGCAAGTACCTTTAGACGATGTAATCGTTAGCTTCGAGGCGCGTTATCCGCATATGCAAGTATTAACCAATTACGTGCCAGCTACTGACCTGTTAATTTTGGACAATACTCATCCTACTGACTTAGTCATTGCCGATGATAAGTTATCTGATTCGTTATTAGCGTTATTAGAAGATGAGCTTAATAGTAATGTAAAAAATAACATCGTTAATGCACCATCATCAACAAAAAACAGCTTAGTGACTGATGTCAAAAACCCAGAGTCTCAAACAACAACCGAGAACAAGGAGGCCCGAACGCTCAACCCGTTCGGTTATGCGATGAGAGAGTCGCAAACCGTTGAAGGCGTCATACTCAGTGATAAACCACTCGCTATCAACTTCCGCAACTTCCTTATTTCAAGCACTGGGCAAGACATTCTAAGACAGCATGAATTCGACAATATTGATGGCTATCAAAATAGTGTAGACGACTTATTCAACCCGACTTCAAATGGTAAAACGGCAGTAGAAGACACTGAGATCGTCACTGATGCTGTAACCAATAGCTAATGACAAGTCACTGTTTTTAATAAATCTCTCTTTCTATTCACTAGAAGGTTAAGATTGATTTTATCACGCCACTTTTTTACAATAATGCTTTGAAATGCGCCTATAGCTCAACAGGATAGAGCAGTTGCCTCCTAAGCGATCGATCCGAGTTCGAGTCTTGGTGGGCGCACCAATCACTGTATTTAGAGCCAACCTCGCATTACCTCAAGCCCTTTAAACATCTATCATACCTAGTTTTTAGTCTTTATTAAACACTTGCCATTACCTACTAGCACCTCTAAAATTTTGTTAAATGCGTTGTTAAAAAAACAAACGCATTACATAGGTAGAGATATGACAAAGCGAAAAAAATTACTTGTTATCTAGCTCAAGCGTGTTGGCTATCGCTAAACAACCTGCACCTGCAAAAGTTACCCGTTATAGTGATGGTGACAGCCTTTATTTAATCCACCATCCGAATGGCTCGCTATTTTGGCAAATGCCATACCGCTATCAGTCAGATAAAGACATCAAACCAAAACAAAAAACTTATCAGATTGGTGTCTTCAAGTCTGCAAAGCAAGATATTGATACCGCCTTCAAGCCTGAAGTATCTTTAAAGCAGGCAAGAGTTGAAAGAGATAAGGCAAAACAACTGCTTGCTGATGATATTGATCCGACTGAACATAAAAACAAAGAGAAGAATAAATATGAGCAAAAAGACCTGTTCAAAGTAATAGCAGCTGACTATATCTCTGAGAAACAAGATACCACCCCAAAGAATGTGAAAAAATTACAAGGTTTCTTAAGCAAACACATTCTAAAACACATCGGTGATTATCCTATTACCGCTATCACTGCTCAGGACGTTATTCAAACTGGCTTAGCAATTCAAAATCACTTCGAAAAACAAGGCGAATGGACAGCCGATACTACAAGTAAGTGTGTTGAACTAATTGGCTCAGTTTTTGAATATGCTATTAATACGTTAAGCTACGATATCATTAATGTCGCTTATGGTCGTAATAACAGAGCGCTGGATGTCTATCGAGCGTCTGCATACCCGGTTAATCCCCGTAATCACGGGGAACAGTCTTTTGCAACAATTTAAGAAATGGATAATTACGGTTAATCCCCGTACTTACGGGGAACAGGTCCATTGGTAAACCTGTAAAGGGTTAATCCACGATTTTAAGCTGTATAAAGATACTTGTCCTGATTGGTTACCTGAGAATACTAACTATCTATCAGACAGTGGTTATCAAGGGTTAGCAAAGCGACATAACCAAACTTTCACACCATTTAAGAAACCTCGTGGTGGTCAGTTATTGGAGATATGCAAACAGGCCAATCACTATCTGGCAAAGTTCCGTATTGTGGTTGAGCACAAAATAGGCTTAATCAAGTTGTTTAAAATCGTGGCTCATAAATATCGCAACCGTCGTTAGCGCTATGATCTTAGAATGAGGCTGTTTGCTGGTATCATTAATTCCGAGCTTAGAATATGACTTTTGCAAGAGGTCTATAAGTCTAAAAAAAAGACTTAGCAAACGTCTCCTTTAAACTCTTTGGCTCACGGCGCTTAACGTCGTTGAGTTTATGGCGAGTCTCGGAGGCGACTTGATAGGCCTTGAGACGCGACTGTTGTAAGTTTCCGATAGGACGGTTCTCTTCAAGACAGCGAAATGGGGTAAAGGATAGATTCTCCATAATCTCAAAATTACCGTCATCTGGTACGTCCTGGCAAGGAAGGGTTAAACGCGCTACGGTGACAAAGGGCGTATCCGACTCTTGCCACTGCGTCGTAATCTCTTCAATCGGCTGCTTTTTGAGATTACGGCATAGCTGAATCTGGATATCAAACTGATAATCATGTTCGCGTATCTCCTCGACGATAAGCGGTCGCAGCGCCTCTTCGCGGGCGTCGACATCGACATCACGGCGCGTGACTTTTTTGACAGAAGCGGCTGTTGGCGTTGCCCGTATCTTTGCCATATAATCACCATGACGCACCACACCTTGCGAATGAAAGTCGTATAACAAGGTGTTTTTTGGTTCAATCCTCGTAAAGCCGCCGATAGCTTTAAAGGTTTTAATCGACTCTTTGGTTGGTAATCTTGAGCCGTAATTGGTCAGCCAGTTAAACGCCAACTGCGCTTTACCGATCGCGCCCTTCTCCGTGTATTTAGGTAATTCCAAAAACAGTCTTGAGAGATAGGTATACTCCTCAATTCTATTGCAAAAGAACACCGGATGATTGATAAAGTTATAATCAAAGGTCGTACTGTCCTCCTCCCCGGGAGCGAGCTTCTTACCCGGTACGTCAAAGACTTTAATCGCGAGACCTTGAGCAAAGCCCAACTTACGATCAGCGAATACTCGAGATGAACCGTTGGAAAAACGAATTACCGCATCATGAATGCCCGCTTTAGCATACAAACCTTGCGCGTACTCTTTGGGAATATCATCTAATATCTCAAACTTGGCTTTTAGTGCGCAGTACCCCTTGGCATGGGCATCACGCGTGTGATAATCGATATTGCTGGCTTTATCACTACGCGCAATATAGCTTTTGATATCGTCGGTAATAGTACGAATGTTTTTTTCGTCCTCAGCATTTAATTCGATATATTTTGGATCGTAGGGGACGTATTTGGGTTTAAATAATTTTTTTAGCATTATATTTCCTAATTTTATTCATGATTATTATTGTTAAGTGGTGACTATTACAAATGGTACTGAGAGTTAAGACAGCTCGCTAATCCATTTTAGCGCCGATAAACTCGGAATAAAAAAGTACTCGCCGCCGTGCAAAGTATTAAAGGTTTCAATACCATGGTAGCGTTTGCGAATTGGATCAGCCGGAACAGTAAAGTTATCTGCATCGCTGTCTTTATCACCAGAGTGCAAACCAACCATAGGATCTTTTTCTTCGCCTAAGCTCATAAAGTTGCCATCGTTGATCCACTGTGATTGCAAGAACTCAACCGTCTCCATGGCATGAGCATTAATACCAATAAAAAACAGACCGCGATCTTTGCCATCGTCCTCTATTACATCGGGTGGCACAACTTCACCAAAGCCCACGCTACGTCTAACGATACGGTGAATACGCACATCGGATAAAATAAAATCTTCGCTATCGCGTGGGTTCATACGCCTGATATGCGCACCAAACGGACACTTTTTACCGTAAGGATCGTCTTTATAACCAAAGTCGTTATTGCGGCTAGGATCATCGCCAAGCGCTTTATCATCATGATCGGGAGACAAAACGAGCGGCGCGCCTGAACGCCAGCGTCCCCACATTTTTGCACCCAGCAGCTCCGCCTCTTCCTCGCTGTCGGTATTATCTTTGCGGTATTTATTAAAAGTAGCAACATGGCTATGGTAAGCACGTAACACCATGAACGAGCCGTTCTTGCCTAAGACTTCAGGCTGCGGCATAGGCGCAACCAGCCCTGCCTCCCCTTCGTAACCGAGCACAAACTCCCCTGCGGCAATAGGATCACCGTCATGGTTCGAAGGCGTCTGAATACCACTGCCTTGAATCTCAGGATTACTGATACCATCACGATAACCAAAGACGTTTTTGACGTTGTCATTTGAACCAAAGTCCTGCTCGATTAGGATTTCTACATCACCATTAGCAGGATTGTCCACATCGATATGATCGGTAAGATTATCTCGAAGCTCATCAAGTTTGGCCTGCCATTTATCTTTGGTATCAGCGATAATAGCCGCGCCCACATGGATATCACCCTTATCCCCAAAAGGTGCCATCCAATTCTCAGGGGCATTAACATCAAAATCGCGCAACTGCTCAGCACGTGCTGCCATACCTGCTTTAAAAGACTCAGGAAAGCTATCAAGTGATGACTGCGGTACACCTAGCGCTTGTAGACCCTCGTAAGTCATGACGATAGACAGCGTGGCTTGCATGTCTTTGTGCCAGTCTTCACTACCGGTTACATGAGGCAACACCTGCGCTAGCATTTGTTTGCCAACGTCAGCATTATTGATTTTTAGTGCTACTACCGTGCCAAAATATGGGGCGGGACGCTCACGTAGGACGATGGATTGAATATCTTTTAGCTGCATGGTGACGAGATTGGGGTTAAAGACCCCGCGCGCCCTACGAGCCATCATCTCAATACCGTCACCGACTTCCTCTTTCACGCCTTTAAGCCACGTCTCAAAATCACTGTTTTCAATGCGATTGCCAAACTCATCTTTTAAGTCTTGCAACTTATCGGTCAATCCCGTTAAAGGTTTGTTATCATCATTACTCATACATCGCCCTATTCATTTTTTATCGTTATTAAAGTATGACCGTATCAAAGCCCTGAAATTTATGCACTTAAAAATACAATGTCTAAAAAATTAGTTTGTTTGCGCTTCATCTAAAGCTTTATTGATGCCTTTAACAATACGCTCATGACGGCGAATATCTTGTACCGTCAGATGCGGGACGCCTACGTACCAGCCTGCAGCGGTAATCTGATGATCAAGAATAAACTGCTTAACACTTGGGTCTTTGATGCCCGGCCAGCCCTCGACATTGCCAAATAAAATATCCATGAGTTCAGGAATTTTGGTGGCGAAATCATCAATATAAGGATCCCAGTCACCGTCATAAGCGGTGCAAAAAAGCACTCTTGTATCATTATCTAAAAAGACGAAGCGCAAATCGTGCAAAGTGCCTACCCTTGTCGCGCCTTTTAGATTGCCCCCTGCTATTTTTAGAATCTCTTTGAGACGGGCAGCGCCGCCGTCTTTTAGCGGTGCGATAACGGTAAGCTCGGATACTTTGCCTGACTTTAGACCTTTCTCGCCTGCGCTAGAGGTTGAGTGATCATAACCATCATTGCCGCCCTCTTTTAAATTCGCCACTAACAGATCTGCCCGCAGTTTAAAGGCATCCATAGACTCAGTGATTTTATCTTTCAGATCTTCTGAATTATCGATAATGCGCTCTTTATTATTGTTTTTACTCATAAGTCTTTCCTATATGATTGCTGTTGAGCTATTACCATAGCAAAAACGGTAAAAGGCTCAAGTAATAGCGGACTAATCACACAAAACAACACATAGGTTTAACAATAACGTTTTAAATTGCAGCAGTGTTACAAAGATAGACGGCGCACCTACCGGCGCAATAAATCTTGGTCGTACTTATTAAGTCTTTAAAAGCATGACTGTTTTTGTACTCGTTATTAAATACTAAAAAAGCTTGGCTACTCTAGGTAACCAAGCTTTGAAATCATACTTCGAGTTTTTATAATTATTTATAGTTATTAATATTGGGGCTGTCCTAAATAATTTTACTTATCTAGGACAGCCCCTAAATTATTTATCCTGAGCATGCCGCCGGTGTTTTCTCCAAATTTTATGGTTTAGAGTCCATGGGTGATAATATATTCTTAGCCATTGGCATCGTACAATTGATCATTATCCTAAGCTTTGCTGCCGGTTTATTCAAAACTTGGACTTACGGTTTGGTTTTATTGCTGCATACTGTCTCAACGGTTTCAACTTTTAGTCTATACACTAGACCTTTTGATAACTTATTATTCTTTGCCGCTTGGCCGATGTTAGCGGCTTGTATCGCCTTATTCTTACTCAGAGATTGGGATAATTTAGTTTAGATAAAAAAGGCTTGCCCGCTCACATTGAAGCGGTAACCGATAACCATAAATAAAAGAACAGAACCTGCTATTTGCACTGTTACTTACAGACCCCTTTTGCCTTATTATTTAGCTGGATGTCCCATGATCAAAAAGATAGTTTTAATAGTAGCCGTATTGATGTTAGCCCTCGGTTTTTTTTACTTTGACCTCAATGAGTTGTTGACGCTTGAAGGTCTAAAGGGCTCAATGGCTCAGTTCAATCAATACCAAGCACAGACGCCTTGGTTGGTCATTGGTGGCTTTTTTTTAGCCTATATTGTTGTTACCGCCTTATCCTTACCTGGCGCGGCGATTATGACTTTGGCGGCTGGTGCATTATTTGGGTTGGTGCAAGGTCTGCTTATCGCCTCTTTTGCCTCCAGTATCGGGGCGACATTGGCTTTTTTGACCTCGCGTTATTTATTACGAGACTCTATCAAACAGCGCTTCCCCGAACGCTTGGCCGCTATTGATGCTGGTGTAGAAAAAGAAGGGGCGTTTTATTTATTTACTCTGCGCTTAGTGCCGATATTCCCCTTCTTCTTAATCAATCTGTTGATGGGTGTCACGGCGATCAAAGCGCGAACTTTTTATTGGGTCAGTCAACTCGGTATGCTCGCAGGGACCTTTGTCTTCGTAAATGCCGGTACCCAACTGGCGCAAATTACGAGCTTATCCGGCATTTTATCGTTCAACTTAATAGCCTCATTTGCGCTACTTGGGTTTTTTCCATTGATCGCTAAGGGCGTACTCAATCTACTAAAAAAACGCCGCATCTATAAAAACTATACTAAGCCCAGAACGTTCGATCGTAATATGATTGTGATTGGCGCTGGGGCTGGTGGACTCGTAACCAGCTATATCGCTGCCACAGTTAAGGCCAAAGTTACCCTCATCGAAGCAGGTGAGATGGGCGGCGACTGCCTGAACTATGGCTGTGTACCCAGTAAAGCTTTAATCAAAAGTGCCAAAGTTGCCGAGCAAATGCGCAATGGCGAGCGCTACGGCCTCGATAATACCCAGCCAACCCTCTCATTCAAAAATGTCATGAGCCGCGTGCATAAGATCATCGCAGATATCGCCCCAAACGATAGTGTCGAGCGTTATACTGAACTGGGTGTCGAAGTCCTCAAAGGCTATGCCAAACTCATCGATCCATGGACGGTAGAGATTACGCTGAATGAGGGTGGCACTCAAAGACTCACCGCACGCTCCATTGTTATCGCAACTGGCGCGCGCCCGTTTATACCAGACTTACCAGGTTTAGAGGAAACGGGTTATGTGACGAGCGACACGCTTTGGAATACATTTGCTGAGCTTGAGGAAACTCCCAAAAAGTTGGTCGTCCTTGGCGGCGGCCCTATTGGCTCAGAGCTGGCACAAGCCTTTGCGCGCTTAGGCTCTAATGTGACGCAGATAGAGCGAGGCGAACGCCTGATGAAAAAAGAAGATAGTGAAGTCTCAGAATTTGCCCAGCAAGCGCTCATTAACAGTGGTGTCACGGTCTTAACTTCAAGGCAAGCGAAACGCTGTGAGATACGTAGTGGTAAAAAATATATCATCGTTGAGCCTCATGGTGATCATACAGATCAGCAAGAAACCGCTATTGAATATGACCAATTAATCTGCGCTGTAGGTCGTAGCGCCCGCTTAGAGGGTTATGGACTTGAAGCTTTGGGTATCGAGACCAAACGCACCATAAGCACTGACGACTACCTAGAAACCCTCTACCCTAACATCTATGCGGCAGGCGATGTCGCAGGCCCTTATCAATTCACCCATGTTGCCTCTCATCAAGCGTGGTATGCAGCAGTCAATGGCTTGTTTGGACAGTTCAAAAGATTCAAAGTAGATTACCGCGTTATTCCTTGGACGACCTTTATTGATCCAGAAGTGGCGCGAGTCGGTCTAAATGAGCAAGAGGCTATCGATAAAGGTATCGACTTTGAAGTGACTCGCTATGACTTTGCAGACTTAGATCGTGCGCTAACAGAAAGCGCGAACCAAGGCTTTATCAAAGTTATCACCCCAGCAGGCAAAGATAAGATATTAGGCGTCACCATTGTTGCTGAACATGCCGGAGACATCATGCCTGAGTTTATACTGGCTATGAAGCATGGTTTAGGGTTAAATAAAATACTGGGCACCATTCATATGTACCCTACTTGGGCGGAAGCTAATAAATATGCCGCAGGTGAATGGAAACGCAATCATGCGCCCGAAAAAGTATTAAACTTACTTGAGAAGTACCATACGTGGCGCCGAGGTTAGTGATTTATATGAGCAGCCCCACTAAAAATATAGACCTGCTAAAAGTATAGACCCGCTAAAAATATAAAACGATAATGAAACCTCAAATGCACGTAATGAACGCTTTGCTAGCTTCACCGACCTTTCAGACACTCCGTCAATATAGTCGCTATAGCAGTTACGCTATCGCGCTTAGCTTTTGTCTAGGTATCTCTGCTAGTAGCGTCTCGACGACTAGCAGCGCAGCAGGTCGTAACGTACAGTCGTCTTGGGAGCAACTGTACGAGCGCGGCAAAAACCAAGACGTTTATTTTCATGCTTGGGGCGGTGATCCGCAGGTAAATGCTTATATTCAGTGGGCGGCAGACGCCGTTGAAGATAAATACCTAACGCCTGTCATAAAACCAATACTAACGCCGATAGCTGCCACCTTACATAAGCGCGGCATCACGGCTGACCAATTGACGCTAGCTGGGTTTCTTATTGGCATAGTAGCGCTACCACTATTGGCTTATCAGCTATGGTTTGCCGCACTGGTTGCGATTATACTCAACCGTGTTTTTGATGGCTTAGATGGCGCTCTTGCTCGTTATGCCAACCAAAGCACAAGCGCTGGTGGCTACTTAGATATTACCCTCGACTTTTTATTTTATGCCGCTATTCCGCTTGGCTTTATCTTCGCTGATCCTGAACAAAACGTCATTGCCGGAGCGCTATTGCTTGCTGCCTTTATCGGTACTGGCTCTAGCTTTTTGGCCTTTGCCATAGCCGCTGAGAAGTTTGAACTCGACAAGCCGCAGTTTAAATACAAGAGCTTTTATTATTTAAATGGACTCACCGAAGGTACTGAAACCATAGCTTTATTTATCGCCTTTTGTATTTGGCCACAGCACTTTGTGCTCTTAGCCAGTATCTTTGCTGCAGCCTGTGCTATCACTATCGTGACTCGTATCTACGGCGGTTACCATACTCTCAAACGTTTAGAAGCTAAATCGTGAATGCTGATAAGTACAATAGAATGGAAGAGATACCCTGACGCCAGACAAAACGCTTCGTTATGGGGATTGCTGCTTATGCCTTCTAAAGGTAAAGCCTTCTTGCAGCAATTAGCAGCGCTACCAGAATAAGAGCTGCTTTGGTTCAAGACTAAAAGTAAGCGACAACAAAGACAAAAAAGGGACAAACAAAAGGTCGACTCAAAATATAAGCTTTGAGTCGACCTTATTACTGAACGAACGATAGTGAACTAGCCTGCAGACTTATCGTTACGTAGCCCCTCTATTGAGAACGCCATATCTTCAGCCAGTGCACGTACCGCGGCACTATCAACATCACGCTGCGCGAAGGCTCGCAAACCCATGACTTCTGCCTGCAATCGACGTGCTAACCTTAGCGGATCAAGCTCAGCATCAAGCTCCCCTAAACGCTGTGCCTCTACAAAACATTCAGCAAAACGCGACTCCATGCCAGCCAATAGTTTCTCGACTTTCTGTAATGCCGCCTGCTCGCGAGCGCCAAGCTCAAGCAAGCTTTTGACCAACATACAAGCGCGACTAGGCAAATCTTTATCGCGGATGCCACCAAGCTGACGTATAAAAGCGGCCAGTCCTGATAAAGGCGATTGATGATGAGCCAGTATTCGCTCAAGCTCAGTTAATGAAGCCTTAGCATAATGATCTAGCGCCTCTTGAAACAGGCCATCTTTATTACCAAAGGCGGCGTAAATGCTACCCGGGCGCATATCAAGAGCCTGTTCAATATCTTTTAAGGAAGTCGCATGAAAGCCTTTATGCCAAAACAGCTTTACAGCGCGATCTAGTGCCTCTTGACGATTATATAGTGTAGTACGTGACATCAAATCTTCCAGTTTTTAAAATTTCAGTACAAAAACCCCCTATCTCTTTAAGTAGGGGGTGGTTCATGCGCTGACTACTAAGTCGCTGAAGAAGTCATAATCGAATGGTTTGAGTGATTACTTAATTTTATCTTGCTTCACTACTATAGTCTAGTTAAGATTTATTATGATTGCTTAGCCTATTAGCCCTTATCTAAATCAATCGGATGATATAACACCTAAACACCCATTATTACTGATAAGAGGGGCTAATAACCGTTCGTTCTTGAACCTGAGTGCTAGGGAGATGCCGCATATCATATTCCAAAATCTTTACTCGATAGCTTTTGGCTACGCCTCGATTACTACTAACAATGACCTTATCCTCATCAAAATCTAAGTCGTTAAAACCTAAGTCATTGAAATCTAAGTCGTTAAAACCTAAGTCATCAACATCAGTATTCCATTGTTTTTCATTAACAGGTGTCTTTATTTGAGAGTTATACTGATACATCTCTGCCAACATTGGCAAAATAGCCAATGTGGAGGTGGCTGGAACAATCGCCAACATCAACCCTAAACCATATAAACGTGCTAAAAAGACGCTACGATTAAAACTAGATTTCATAATAGTAATCCTTAGTATAATGACAGTAGGTATTAGGGTTTAAGCCCGCTCGCGTATCATCAAATGGCGTAAGCGTCTTACAAGCGAGCCCTACTAAGAAACGCTACGGTTACGCGTTCTACCACCTTTACCTCCACGATCACCTTGCTCACCGCGTTCTGCCTTCATTTGTTGCAGCTGAGCACGCTGCTCAGCAGTTAAGACTTTAGCGATCGCATGTTGGCTTTGAACGTTATCGATGAACCGCTGTTTTGATTGTGCGGCATGTTGATTCGCTAAGCGATTCAAGGTTGCCGTATCAAGCGTACTGGCATTAGTTAAGGCTCGAAGCTGTTCACGCATTTGTTCGCGTTGCGCTTTGTTTTGTTTGCGAGTAGTGTTGCGCTCCGTTCTGTCGGCTTCTTTGATAGCTTTGATTTGAGCTTGCTGCGTGGCTGTCAAATTAAGCTGAGATAATGGCCCCCTATCTGTAGACATACCGCTTTTGTGATGATGCATCTGGGTTGCGCGCTGAGGTTGATTGTCTGGAGCGGCACTGGCAATGCCAGCCATTCCCAATAAAGTTGACGCTGATACTAAGGTTGCGAGGGTTAGGTTTTTCATTATGTTTTCCTTTTGGAATGAATATTAGAAATACTAGGGTTTTTTCAATTTACAGTCTTGCAAATCGTTATGAACCCTTTGAAAAAACAGTGTTCTGTTGACAAGACAAATCATAAGCGATTGTGATGTTGCATAGATTTATAAAACTTTAAGAAAGGTAAAGATTGTCACTACTAGGCCTTTGTCTCTTGTAAACTTATGCACTGCATTAGCTGAGCGGCTAAACAACTATGACTCATAAAGCACTACCTTATATCTAGATTTTATAGATATCATTGAAACCAATATCATCGAATTTTTTTAAATTTAGGATTTTTTATGACTCATATTTTGCTTGGTGATGACGACGACGAGCTGACCCAATTACTACAAGAGTATCTGCACAATCATGACGTCAGCTGCGATTGTGTATACGATGGCGAGCAAGTACTGAAGCGACTACAGGATCCGGGGTATCAATACGATCTGTTAGTGCTGGATATTATGATGCCAAAAATCGATGGTCTGAGCGTCCTGCGTCAGCTTCCTACGACCAGTCAAATTCCAGTGATTATGCTAACGGCTAAAGGCGATGAGATTGATCGTATTATTGGGCTTGAGCTTGGCGCTGATGATTATATTGCTAAACCCTGCAATCCAAGAGAGCTATTGGCTCGTATTAACGCCGTTATTAAGCGCTCGACCCTAATATCAACCGATATAGCACCGCTCAATCATGATCGATTGCTACTGGATCAAGGCCACCGCATTTGTAAAATAGATGGACTTGAGCTGCAAGTAACAGGTACTGAGTTTGACTTATTAGTCGCCTTATTAAAGCAGCAAGGTGAAGTGGTCAGTAAAGAATGGCTGTCACAAACTGTCCTTCAGCGTGAGCTACAACCTTTTGATCGTAGCCTTGATGTTCATGTGTCTCGCCTTAGAAAAAAACTTCGGCCTTTTCATGACGATCCTATCAAAGCCATACGTGGCAAGGGTTATCAATTGGTACTTTGATGAATAATTTTAAGTCATATATGCGCTTACTAAATCTAGCCCCTTCTTTGTTTTGGCGACTATTCATAAGTTTATTACTGATGCTATTGGTGATGTCTACTATATCTATCGGTATAGAGAGGTGGATAAATGCGCAAGCATTAGAATCACGAATGGCGTTGCAAGTTGCGCACTTAGTGACGGTTAGACAGGAGGTTGTCCAAGCCTTGGAATCAGGCGATTATAAAAAGGTGCGACAGATTTATCGTAGTACACGTGGTCTTACAAACCAGCTGCTTATTATTGATGAACAGGGACTACCCTTTCATTATCGATTCAAACCTGATTGGGTTAAAGAGTTTTCAGAAAATAATAGGGAGCCCAAGACTGCGAATCAACAAGCCTCTCCAACTGAGCGCATGATTCAACACGTCATACCAGATACCAGTTACTACCCTGAGTTACAGGATATCTCTGTTGTGACTCCAGATAATTATACTTATAAAGTACAGCTACAACCTCGTCTGCCTTTACATGAGCTTGTCGCGTTACAAAGAACACACCTACCTATGCGCATCAGCATTATTTTACTTTTTAGTGTTTTGGCATGTTATTGGTTTAGTCGCACTTTGTCCAAACGGATTCGCCTCGTTCAACTTAAAGTACACCGTATGAGCGAAGGAGATTATCTAGCTGGGGATGACTTATCACAGTTAGGGGATGATGAGCTTGGCATACTCGCAAAAGATGTTGCAGGTTTGTCTAATAGACTGGCTGATAGCGAGATGTCTCGTAAGCAGATGCTCAGCGACATCTCTCATGAGTTACGCTCGCCACTAGCGCGTCTTGAAGTGGCGACTGAGCTGACTCGGGATTATGCACCCAATGCGACGCATTATCTTGACCGTATTCAAAAAGAGTCCACTCGAATGAATGAGCTGATTGGGCAAATTATTCATATTCAATCACTGCAAATGCAGCGCTATGTGGCGCGCCCTGAGGACTGCGAGTCGATAGATATAGCAATGCTCCTTGATGAGATTGGTCAGGACGTGAGTTTTGAGTTTTATGACAAGC
The DNA here is from genome assembly GCF_022129275.1 of Psychrobacter sp. Ps3. Lineage (NCBI taxonomy): Bacteria > Pseudomonadati > Pseudomonadota > Gammaproteobacteria > Moraxellales > Moraxellaceae > Psychrobacter > Psychrobacter sp. Ps3. The sequence goes on along the minus strand of NZ_JADQAL010000005.1, from coordinate 11,944 downwards.
ACGTTGAATGGCAATGTTTGAGAAATAAGGACAATAGTAGTGATGATGAGCTTTCATACCTTATAATCGGTAATCGAGAGCAACTGCATAGCGCTTTTGAAAATGTGATTCGTAATGCCTTTATCCATTCAAACTCACATTCTATCGTCTCATCTAAGATTGAAACTATTAAGCTTACACATCAAACATCGACAATAAAAATAAGCATTATAGATCAAGGAGCAGGCATAGATAATGATAACCTAGAGCGTATATTTCAGCCTTTTGTACGCCTAGATGCGTCCAGACAACGCCCAACAAGCCCTACTGCTAACAGCACTGCTGATAAAACCAGTAAAAAAGAAGACGGTTACGGGCTTGGACTGGCTATTGCTCAGGCGATTATTGCCGCGCATAAAGGACAGATTAGCGCGCGCAATCGTGAAGATGGTGTCACAGGGCTCGTGGTTGAGATAGTATTACCCGTATCTACTTAACGATTATTTTAAGCGTTAAAAAAGGTTTGAGACATTAGCCATCAAGCTACCGCAAATCATCAACGACCGCTAACATAGCAAGTAATGAGGCTTCTCCCAGTTTCATAGAACGCTCAGGCGACCAACCTGTATCGGCATCAGGCACATGATCATTATCTTTAAACGGCATCTCTAAGGTATTGGCCAGACAGTCAAAATGCTCCGCCACCCAATTAGTGGCAACTGTCATGTTCGCTGTGCCCGGTGCATCAATCTCATAACCATATTCCGACTGAAAGTCAGCGCTAGCGAGTTTCAATACCTCGGTGAATCTATCACGCAAATGTGCGAGGCGCTCACTATAACTTGGTGCCCCTTGAGAGCCTGCCAAAAACACATAAGGTAGCGCTTCATCACCATGCACATCATAAAACAAATCTACACCTGTGGCCTCCATTTTGTTGATGATGTGAAAGACCTCAGGGCTTCTCTCCAGACTTGGATTTGACCACTCACGGTTTAGATTAGCCCCTGCAGCGTTTGTACGTAGATGTCCGCGCACACTGCCATCTGGGTTCATATTTGGCACGATATAGACATTCGCTTTTTCTAACAGCTGTTTAGCCGTGGCATTGTCCTCATCGAGTAGGCTGTACAGAAGTCCTTCAATGAGCCATTCGGCCATCGTTTCGCCCGGATGCTGGCGCGCAATGATCCAAATGCTGCGTTTATTTACATCACTACTGCTATCGCCATTACCTATTTTTACTAAGGTCAAGTCGCGCTTATCAAGCGTTTCACCCAAATGCTCTAAAGTTGCTAACGGGTGCATTTGTACCGTCGCTAATAAATCTTGATGGCGCTCATAGCTGTATGGCGCAAAATAAGCAATTTGTATATTGTCATAAGCCATATCCACAGTTATGCTCAACTTGCCGTCTTTGTAGGTAGTGGGCAGACGAAACCAATCTTCGCGATCGTAGGAAGCGACCGCTTGGTAATTCTCCCAGCCCTTAACATAAGACGCCTCTCCTGCATTCATGATATTAAGAACATAATGGTCGCCAATCTCACCTGACAGGCGAAAGTTAAACCACTGAAAAAACTCGCCACCAGCGTCCGGTCGTATGGACAGTTGGATATCTTGTTTGTTCTCTAAACTTATAACCTCGATGTTACCGGCATCAAAATTGGCAGTGATACGCATATTTTTTCCTTATATTACAGATAAATAGCACAGCTTAATGAGCAAGTGCATTATTTCGCAAACTTTCTATAGAGGTTGCCATATCCTCAGCTAATGCATGCACCGCTATACTATCTACATCACGCTGAGCAAAAGCACGTAAACCTATCACCTCAGCTTGTACTCGGCGCCCAAGTCTATTGGCATCCAGATCACAATCGAGCTCTCCTAAGCGCTGCGCCTCGGCGAAACACTCTGCAAAGCGCGTCTCCATACTAGCGAGTAGTTTTTCTACCTTATCAAGCGCTGCCTGTTCACGCGCGCCAAGCTCAAGCAAGCTTTTGACCAGCATACAGGCGCGACTGGGCAACTCTTTATCACGGATACCGCCAAGCTGACGCATAGTAATCCAGCGCCTCTTGGAACAAGCCATCTTTATTACCAAAAGCAGCATAGATACTGCCCGGGCGCATGTCAAGAGCGTGTTCAATATCTTTTAAGGAGGTAGCATGAAAGCCCTTTTGCCAAAACAACGCGATAGCATGCTCAAGCGCCTGACGGCAAGTGTATAGAGTCGTTCGCGACATAATATAGTCCAATCTAGAGGGTGGCAACCTTTAATAACGAGATACCAATGCTCGGTGGCGAGATGACTTCATTAGGCAAGCCTGAAAATGGCTATGACTGGAAGTTAGTCGTGGTTTATCGCGGCAAGCATTGCCCGATTTGTACCAAGTATCTTAATAAGCTAGAAACCGTAAAAGGATCATTTGCTGATGCAGGCGTGGATATTCTAGCTATATCAGGCGATAGTAAACAGCAGTTGCAGGAACACTTAGAAGAGTTAGAGGATATCAATTTCCCAATAGCTTATGGTTTGAGCGTTGAGCAGATGAATGAGCTTGGGCTTTATATCTCAGATCCGCGTTCAGAAAAAGAGACCGATCATCCTTTTGCTGAGCCTGGCGTATTTGTCATTAATGCTAAAGGCGAGATTCAAATCATTGATATCTCAAATGCTCCGTTTGCCAGACCTGAGCTTGAAATGCTTGCTAATGGCTTATCATTCATTCGTGAAAATGATTACCCTATTCGCGGTACACACGGTTAAACGTCACTATAAATAAGGGCTAATCATGTTTGGTAATCCTAAGCCCAGAACATCGCTGACTTTGGATTACCTTAACACCTCTACTACCTGTTCAATCAAATACTCTTTAATCGCATTGATCTGCACTTTATAATTAGTGCTGTTCTGCTATGTCGCTGGCTTTTTATACCACTGCTTAGCTAGCGGCTTGTGCTTTTTGATATTTACGCACGTTGCTGCCATCTTTACGGGTAATCGTAAACCCAGTAAAACCAAATACTATCGTCAGTAGCAGCGATAAGTAACAGAAGAACGCATAAGGCAGATAATCAAGCACGGGTACTTCTAACGCTTGGCTGATAAATACCCCGCACACACTCCACGGCACCAATGGATTGATGACCGTACCCGCATCCTCAATGGTACGCGATAGGTTTTTGGAATGTAAGTTCAAGCGCTCAAACGTCGGGCGAAAGGCGGTCCCTGATAATAGAATACTCAAATACTGCTCACCGATGAGCACGTTGATACTAAGGGCTGCCATAGCAGCGGCAAAGATAGCGCGACCTGAACTGGTCAGCATATCTTTGATACCTAGAAGTAGTGCTGGCAGGATACCCAAAGCACGTAGTAGACCGCCCAAACTCAATGCCAAGATTACGATGGTTTGAGTAAAGAACATACTCTGCATACCGCCACGTGAGATCATACCGCCGACTTCGCCAAGCTCTAAGTTGTCGGCAGGGGTATAGCCACCAAACATATAGCCGCCCAACTGTCCGATGCTCGGCATACTATGTAAATAGGTAATGATTAAAGCGCTAGCAATGGTGTAAATAATAGTATAGATGGCATTGACTCGGCAAAGCGCCAAAACGACGAGTACGATGAATGGTATAACTGCATAACCATGAACTAAACCACTATCGACCAGCTGCGACTGCAGTAAAGTCACTTGATCTAAATTACCACTGCCGGCTTGCCCAGAGAAAAACCAAAACAACCCTGCAGTAATAATCCACGCCGGCACTGTGGTATACATCATATTGCGTATGTGCTCGAATAAATCGATACCCACTACAGAAGACGCTAGCGTACAAGTATCAGATAACGGCGACATCTTATCCGCAAAGAACGCACCTGATACGATAGCCCCTGCAGCGATAGCGACATTGGCATCAAAGGCATTACTCATGCCAATGAAGGCTACGCCAATAGTAGCAGCAGTGGTCAAACTACTACCCAAGGCAATGCCAATAATCGAGGTCAAAACAAAAGCGGAGATATAATAATACTGCGGCGAGATCAGCTTAAAACCATAATACATAATAGTGGGTATAGCGCCTGACATCATCAGCGCAGCGACTAGAAGACCAATAAAGAATAATAAATAGATCGCGCCAATACCACTGACGACACCCGATGACATTTGCTCTTGCATCTTCTCAAAGCTTAGCCCTTTGAACATCCCTAAGGCGAGCAAAATAGCGATGGCAAGCATCAACGATAAATGCGGCACCCAGCCAAAGCCGATCATGGTGACACCCATAATCGCAATGACGGCGCTGGCAATGATAAAGGCTAATTTAGGAGATAGCTGGGTAAGTACTTGTGGAGGCATAACACATCCTTATGTTGCCTGTTTTTGTTAAAGCTCTAAAATAGAGGCTTAAATGATTAAAAACGTACGGCTAAAGATTAATAATAAATGACAGTGATTAAAGAGCAGTCACTCTTTTTAAAACACGCGTTTATAAAATAAGTACTGCTAAAAAAACCAGCCTCTTACTCATCTAGCAAAGCATCAGTCTTTGCCGCCATCACAAAGTCATTCTTGTGCAAACCCTTGATGCTATGCGACCACCACGTGACGGTTACCTTGCCCCATTCAACGAGCATACCGGGATGATGGCCCTCAGCTTCAGCATCCTCGGCCAATTGATTGGCAAACGCCATCGCCTGCATAAAGTTTTTGAATTTATATTGACGCTCTAATTGCTGAATCCCTTCGACTTCAATCAATGACCAGTTAGGAATCTGCTGTAGCAGCTGCTGAGCTTCTGATTCGCTAACTTTTGGTGCGCCGACACGGCAGACTTCACAGCTGGCTTGTGATAATGCGGACATAATAATCTCCTTTTTTTAATTTTTCTCTATTGATATTTTTTTTGAGGGTTAATTGTTTTTAGGCGTACTTTATTGAATAGCTATTGACCGTTATGATTAGAGCCTATAGCTGAATCATCAGCTCACTACTGCTCAGCATAAGCGGGTGCAAATAGACCCAAACTCATGGCTTTTTTTACCGCGCCCATGATATCGCTATTTACGATATCAAATAACGTATCTAAATCATCAATGACATAATAAATAGGCTGAATTTGGTCAATACGGTAAGGGGTACGCAGCACATCAATCAGATCAAACGCTCGGCATTCGGGCTCATCGCTCAGTGCGTAGACAGTCTCAGACGGTGAGCTTAAAATACCGCCTCCATAGATCCTGCGGCTGTCTTTGGTGGCGCCCATCAGACCAAACTCGATAGTGAACCAATAAAGACGCGCCAAGAACCAACGCTCCTCTTTACTGGCATCAAGCCCAAGCTTGCCATAAGTCTCATTAAAGGCGGCAAACGCAGGATGAGTCAGCAGCGGACAATGTCCGACGATTTCGTGAAATATATCAGGCTCTTCGATATAGTCGATGTCTTCAAAGCGGCGGATAAAGGTGGCTACTGGAAAGGCTTTATTAGCCAAGAGTTTAAAGAACTTGCCAAAGTTAATCAGCGCTGGCACCGCTGCCGTCTGCCAGCCCGTGGTGGCTTGTAGCACTTCATCGATAGTAGAGAGTTGAGGAATATGAGTGGTAGGTAGTCGCAGCTTCTCCAAACCCTCTAGGTAAGCTGAACAAGCACGATTGGGAATCTGTACCGCTTGCCGTTCGAGCAGCGTTTGCCACATCGCGTTGTCATTGTCACTGTAATAAATATGACCGTGCTTATCGGGCTGACGCGATATGTAAGGCTGCTTTCTATCAGCTGCCTGCTTTTGACTAGAAGCATTGTGGGTAGAAGCATTGGAAGTAGATGATTTGGGGGTCAGCGCGTCATTGGCACTGACCGGCTGTTGAAGCGTATGAGATAATTGGCGTTCCATGCCTAATTTCCTTCTATTACTTGTTATTTTATTGTTATTACGGGTGTGGGAAAAAATACAGTTGCAAAAAGTACAAAGGGTTAATAACCATCATTGAAGTATTAGCAACTTAAATAGTAAGGTAAAAAAGACAGGACAAACTCCTTTTGCCCTGCCCGTTTAGCACTTTTATTATGGTGTTTCAGTTTCTGACTGATTTTCTGCTTGGTCATCTGACTGACCTACCGCGCCGCGTTTTACTTGATCGCGCTCGATGGACTCGAATAAGGCTTTAAAGTTACCTTCGCCAAATCCTTCTTCGTAATCGCCTTTACGCTGGATGAACTCAAAGAATACTGGGCTACCTAAGATGGTTTCAGAAAAGATCTGTAACAGCAGACGCGGCGAGCCACTCTCGGTCGTACCGTCTAACAAAATACCACGCGTTTGTAGCTCAGAGACATTCTCGCCATGACCCGGTAGACGCTCATCTAACATCTGATAATAAGTGTCATTGGGCGCAGTCATCAATGGGATACCCGCGTCTTTGAGCTTATCGATACTACTTAATAAATCATCACAAGCTAAGGCAATGTGCTGTATACCTTCGCCATTAAAGTGCATCAAATACTCTTCGATTTGACCGCCGCCCTGCTTTGATTCTTCATTTAGTGGGATACGGATTTTGCCATCAGGTGCGGTCATCGCTTTACTGGTTAGGCCGGTGTATTCGCCTTTGATATCGAAGTAACGAATTTCGCGGAAGTTAAAGATACGCTCATAAAAGTTTGCCCAATAAGCCATACGGCCACGGTAAACGTTATGGGTTAAATGATCGATAACTTTAAAGCCATAACCTACGGGTCGTCTGTCGACACTATCGAAAAACTCAAAATCGACATCATAGATAGACTCGCCATCTTTATAGCGGTCGATAAGATAAATCAGTGAACCGCCGATGCCTTTTATAGCAGGCAATCTAAGCTCCATTACGCCAGTTGGGACGTCAACTGGCTGCGCGCCCATTTCGATCGCACGCTCATAAGCTTGTTTTGCATCCTTGACACGAAAACCCATGCTGCAAGCACCAGCGCCATGCTCTTCAACGAAGTAGCTGGCTTGGCTTTTTGGCTCACGGTTTAAGATCAGATTGATATCACCTTGGCGATATAGGGCCACGTCTTTTGAGCGGTGGTTAGCAATATGAGTAAAGCCTAGCTGTTTGAATAAAGCTTCAACGGCATCAGGCTGCGGTGAGGCGAATTCAACAAAATCAAATCCGTTTAGGCCCATTGGGTTGTCAAATAAATCTGCCATTGCAATCATCCTTAATTTCAATCGGTGGTTATAAAACTAAAATCAGTAAATCTAATATAAAAGATAGTTTCATCAGTACTGCTTATTGACGATGTATTTATATTAGAGTAGCTTCATTTATAAGACTAATTGTTTTTTATGATTTATTTATCAGGTTTACTTATGAATATCAGCATTCGCCAATTAAACGCCTTTATCAAAGTTGCTGACAACGGCAGCTTCACTCGTGCCAGCGATCAGATGTATTTGACTCAATCTGCAGTCAGTGGCTTGATTAAAGAGTTAGAATCGAGTCTCGGTGTGGTGTTATTTGATCGCACCACGCGCCAGCTGTCTTTATCGGTTGTTGGCCATCATCTACTGCCGCAAGCGCGGCGTATCTTAAATGAGATGCAATTGTTTGAAAACGAGGCCAGCAGCTTGACAAGCTTGGCGAAAGGCAACGTGAGACTTGCAGTATCGCAGTTTGCCGCCTCCTCCATGCCAGCGGTGATTGCGCAGTTTGGCAAACACTATCCTGATATTAGTGTGTCGCTATTGGACTGTTCGGCTGAGAATTTGCTCAAACATATTCAAGATATTGAAGTGGATTTAGGGGTGGGTACTGAGCTTGAATTTATCGACAATGAGGATGACATCAAAGCTGATTTGTTATATCAGCTGCCATTTTGCGTGGTTATGCCTGACGATCACCCCTTAGCAAAAAAAGCGGATATCACTTGGCAGGATCTGTTATATAGTCCGCTCATTACCCTACAAGGGCCTTTTTTGGAGCAAGTCACCACTGAGCTCACTGATGATGTGGCAAGCCATGTGCAGCAGGCGCGCTATAAGGTCAACTTTATGTCAACCGCCCTTGAGATGACCCGTCAAGGGTTTGGTATTACCTTATGCTTGCCCTATATGCCAGAAGTTATCGATTGGGTCAGCGCTAATAATTTGCAGATGCGGCCACTGGCACAGCCAAAAAAAATGCGGCAGTTCTTTATCTATCAGCGCTCATCACGCACCCTATCCCCGGCAACTATTGCCTTTAAAGAATTTTTGCAGCACTACTTTGCTGATTATTTTGACGACTTACAGCAGTGATTTATAACCTAATTCAGTATTGGCTATTTAAGATAATGAAATCTTGTATTGAGTTCATCATCAATTTGCTCTATGATTTTTGGCGGCTCGATTTATATTTTGCGGTACAAAGAAAAAAGGAAGCAACATGTTTGAACGTATCGATTATTATGCGGGTGACCCAATCTTGGGATTGGTAGAGAAGTTTTTGGCAGATGAAAACCCGAATAAAGTCAATTTAGGTATCGGTATTTATTATGATGAAAATGGCGTTATGCCGGTACTTGAGTGTGTAAAAACTGCAGAAAAGCGTATCGCGGACTCGATTGCTGCGCGTCCGTATTTACCGATGGCAGGATTGCCGGGGCATCGTAAAGGCTGTCAGGAGCTGCTGTTTGGTAAAGAGTCTCAGGTTCTAAAAGACGGCTTAGTTGCCACCATCGCCACTATCGGCGGCTCAGGCGCACTAAAGGTTGGTGCTGAATTTATCAATCAATGGTTCCCGCAATCTAAGTGCTACGTGAGCGACCCGACATGGGGCAACCATATCGCTATCTTTGAAGGCTCTGATGTAGAAGTGGGTAAATATCCGTACTACGACACCGCAACAGGTGGCATTAGATTCGATGAGATGATTGCGTTTTTTGAGACATTAAATAAAGATGATGTGATCTTGCTTCATCCGTGCTGCCACAACCCAACGGGACTAGATTTGACTCGTGAACAATGGGATACGGTATTAGATATCATCCAAGACCGTGAGTTGATCCCATTTATGGACATCGCTTATCAAGGTTTTGGCGAGGACATGGACAGCGATGCTTACGCTATTCGTAAAGCTGTGGATATGGGTCTGCCGCTGTTTGTCAGTAACTCATTCTCCAAAAACTTATCGCTATATGGCGAGCGTGTCGGTGGTCTATCCGTGGTTTGCCCAACGGCAGATGAAGCTGAGCGCGTCTTTGGTCAGCTAAATTCGATGGTACGCCGTATCTACTCAAGCCCGCCATCACATGGTGGTCATGTCGTCGATATCGTGATGAACGATGCCGCCCTGCACGAGCAATGGATCGGTGAAGTCTATGCGATGCGCGACCGTATCAAAGCCATGCGCCTCAAGCTCAAATCCGTGCTAGAGGCCAAAATCCCTACACGCAACTTTGACTACATTACTCGTCAAAACGGTATGTTTAGCTTTACCGGCCTGACTCCTGAGCAAGTCGAGCGCCTAAAGAACGAGTATAGTATCTATATGATATCTAACTCGCGTATGTGTGTGGCTGGCCTGAACACCAGTAACATTGATTACGTCGCTAATGCTATGGCCGATGTGCTAAAGGACTAATCCGCTGAAACATTAAGCGCAAAAACTAAGTGAACAGCGGTAAGCTTTAGCAAATATAGATAAATTAAAAAGGTTGAGCCAGTCTCAGCCTTTTTTTGTGCTTGTTTTTTATGTCCATCTTTATGTATAGCCTTAATAAAAAGACTTGCAATCTGCAATCTGATAAATTACATTATACGTAAGCAGTTACCTATGTCGTAATTAAACCCATTATTATTTCTAATAATTTCAAATTCATATATTTTCAAATCCATATCCAGCAAGGAGCAACCTATGTCAACGATTGACAAAACCCTCACCTCATTCATCGATGTCGCGCAAGATTCTGACTTCTCCATCCATAACCTACCTTATGGTATTTTTAGTGAGACAGCTGACGGACAGCGCCGCGCAGGCGTAGCGATTGGCGAGCAAGTGCTAGACTTATCACGCCTTGAGTCAGAGGGCTTACTCAGCCTAGAGGGCGGGCCATATTTTGACCAGCCAACGCTGAACGCTTTTATCGATTCTGGTCGCGACAATTGGACAACAGCTCGCAAAACTATTCAAACGCTACTCTCTAGTGATTGCGATAGCTTGCGTGACAATACCGACTTGCAGAAAAAAGCGCTATTTCAGCAAGCAGACGTCACGATGCATCTGCCAGTGCAAGTGCCAGGCTTTACTGATTTCTACTCTTCTAAAGAGCACGCGACCAACGTCGGTACTATGTTCCGTGATCCAAATAACGCCCTACTGCCGAACTGGACGGAAATGCCGGTCGGCTATAACGGCCGCGCTAGCACTGTTATTGTTAGTGGCGATGAGGTGGTACGTCCGTCAGGTCAGCTAAAGCCCAACGCTGATGAGCGCCCTATCTTCTCGCCTTGTAAGCGTTTGGACTTTGAGCTTGAGACCGCATTTGTCGTTGGTCGCGGCAACAACATCGGTCAGCCGATTGCCGTCGATGATGCTAGCGAGCATATCTTTGGCATGGTGCTCTTAAATGATTGGTCAGCCCGTGATATTCAAAAATGGGAATACGTGCCTTTAGGCCCGTTTAACGCCAAGACCTTTGCCTCGGAAGTGTCGCCTTGGATCGTAACTATGGATGCTTTGGCACCTTTTAAAACACCTTGCCCAACCCAAGAGCCAAAGCCGCTAGCGTATCTTAACGAAAAAGAGATCGATAACAGCTATGACATCAATCTGTCAGTTGAACTGATGCCTGAAAGTAGCGATGAAGCGACTGTGGTTTGTGAGACCAACTTCAAATATATGTACTGGTCGATGGCGCAGCAGCTCACTCATCACACTATCACGGGCTGTAAAGTAGAAGTCGGCGATATGATGGGTTCAGGGACGATTTCGGGACCGACGCCTGACTCTTATGGCTCAATGCTTGAGATCGCTTGGAATGCCACCAAACCTGTCAGCCTCAAAGGTGGCGAGACACGTAGCTTTATCGAAGATGGTGATACGGTGATTATGAAAGGCTATAGCGAAAAAGACGGTATTCGCGTCGGCTTTGGTGAAGTCCGCGGCAACGTACTGCCTGCGCTGAATTTTGATTTTGACAAGTAGCCTTTATATACAGCATTCACCTACCTATCGTAACTATGGGCTGCCAATCGCCTAATGAGCTATTGGCAGCCCTATTAACAGCACGCCCTATCAAAAGGAGTTTGATATGAGTTTTCAGATTGAAAAGATTCATCACGTGGCTTATCGCTGCAAAGACGCTAAAGAGACCGTAGAGTGGTATCAAAAGCATTTAAATATGAATTTTATTTTAGCTTTTGCCGAAGACCATGTGCCCTCGACCAAGGCCTTTGACCCTTATATGCATGTGTTTTTGGATGCGGGTAATGGCAACGTACTGGCGTTTTTTGAAGTTCCTAATCAGCCTGAGATGGGCTTTGATCCCAATACGCCAAACTGGGTTCAGCATTTGGCACTAAAAGTCAAAGACCGCGACACGTTGATAGCCGCTAAGAAACAGTTAGAAGATGGCGGAGTTGATGTTATCGGCGTGACCAACCACGGCATTTTCCATTCTATTTATTTCTTTGATCCTAATGGTCATCGTCTAGAGCTAACTTATGATGACCCAACTTCAGAAGATAAAGTGTCTATGATTACCGAAGAGATTAAGCAAGACATGCTTGATGAGTGGTCACGTACCAAGCGCGCGCCGGCGCATACGCAGTTTTTACATGCTGAGGAATTGGCAGAAGCTAAAGAAGTCGCGCCTGCCGGTGAATAAGCTTGCACTGATTTGCTCGCTTACAATAAGTGAGTCGCTGTTTGTAAAGATTAGGGCGTGTTGAACATTCACAAATGCGCACTGCTGATCGCTAAAATAGTTCT
>NZ_JADQAL010000038.1:8289-26160 GCF_022129275.1 Psychrobacter sp. Ps3 | reverse complement strand
CGCCTAAAAAATAGTCGCTGTCAGTGCCATGGTCGAATGTTCAACACGCCCTAATGTTTATTTCACCACCAATTGTAGAGAAAAGTTATGCGTACAGATTCATTCCAACAAATCTTGGAAGACCTAAATAGCTCATCAGCAGACGTCGAAGCATCAGCGCTAATCTCCAACGATGGCCTTATGATTGCCTCAGCATTACCGACTGGCGTTGACGAAGACCGGGTTGGCGCTATGTCTGCCGCGCTGCTGTCATTAGGTGACCGTGCAGGCCGTGAGCTTGCTCGTGGCAGTATCGATCGCATTATGATTCAGGGCGAAAAAGGCTACGTCATTATGACCTCCTCTGGTGATGAGGCAGTCTTAACCATCATGGCTAAGCCGAACGCTAAGCTTGGGCTGATATTTTTGGACATCAAGCGCGCTTCAGAAGCACTAGCCAAACTAATTTAACCGCTCATTTTCACCTGTTGACTTTATATTTATCACTATAGTACCTGCCATAATAATGACGACATCACTATGATTAGGCTAAATAAAGGAGATTGCTATGGTCGCTTCCCTACCGGATGCCACTAAGCCCGATGCCACTGCAGAACCTATCACTATAACTTATCATGACGGCGCATCACGCATCATCTATGATACTGGGATTGAGCGCCCATACCCCGATGGCAAACTCATCGTTTCGCGTACTGACTTGGCGGGTAACATTACCCACGTTAACGACGCTTTTGTTGAGATCAGTGGCTATGATATCGATGAGCTCATCGGTAAACCGCATTATATTTTGCGTCATCCTGATATGCCAAAAGCGGCCTATAAAGATCTATGGAGTACCGCTGAAGCCGGACAAAAGTGGCATGGCTATGTGAAGAACTTATGTAAAGATGGCAGCCACTACTGGGTCTACGCCACCGTTGTACCAAATGTTCGCCGCGGCGAGACTGTCGGCTATACGTCAGTACGCCGTAAGCCATCACGCAGTAAGATAGCCGACGCCACCACGCAATATGCGCAAATGAAACAAGATGAGGAAGGTTAAATCATGACGACACATAATATGTTAATCGCCCCTGATTTTTCACCTGAGCGGTTTGCAGGCTGGCACATGCTCAATACGTTGATCCAAAAACGCGCCAACATCAATATGCATCTCAATATGCCAGCAGCTCATGCTGAGCAAGAAGACATTATTGCTCAAGGTGATATTCAGGTCATTTATGCCAATCCATTCGATGCTGCGGCCCTCATTCGTGAGCAGGGCTATCGCGCCGTGGCGCGTCCTATTGGTAAGTCAGACGAGATGGTCATTGCTGCTGCAAGTAATGGCGAGATTGGCAGTTTAGAGCACGTTGCTACTGGGATGACCGTCGCAATGGCCAATAACCGCGATGTCAAACTGATTGGCCTACGTTTGCTCGAGGCGGTCGATATCATGGAGCCTGATCTGAGCTGGGATATCACTGAAACTTACCAAGCCGCGGCGCGCAAAGTCATCAAAGGCGAGGCGCAAGTCGGGTTCTTTTTAGCTGAGATCTTTCATAGCTTCTCAAGGTTGACCAAAGCTCAGCTCTCGGTACTAATCGAGAGTGACTTGGCAGATATCAGTCATGTGTTACTTGTCAAAGAAGGCTTTGCTGATAGCCAAGTCTTGATGGATGCGATCTTAAACCTACATAAAGACGAAGATGGCAAAGAAGTACTCACTGAGCTCGGTATGGCGCAAGGGTTTGAGGCTATGAGCGAAGAAGACGGCGAATTTATGATAGATCTGATGGAAACTTTGCTTGATTAGTTTAGGATACTGCTATGAGTGACCTCTCTACCACCGCGATGCAAGAAGCAACTGCTCGTCATGATTTTCGTTTTTATTCGCGCAAGATATTTTCTGCGCCTAATAATCGCTATTATCATGAGCAGCGCATCAACGCCGCCTTGCTCCTCAAAGAAAAAGAGCCGCTACAAGGCGCGGTCGCTGACTTTTTTTATGGCTGTTGGTACGACATTCCCTATGACGTTGAGGATATATTTATCCGTATTCAGAACCGCTTGCATCCGCAGATAGAGCGCGCGTTTCGTAACTGTATTAATAAGATTGACTATATCCGGCATAGCAGCGAGTTTGCCACGCGCTGGAGCGTGCTGATTACCCCTTCTCTCAATGTCGATACGCACCGCCTGCGTATCAGTAGCGATGATGCGAAAGAGATCGCTAAGAATATCACCACTGAGCTGATGAGCGCGCGCGATAATGAGGACTGGAGCACTATCGAGCAGATAGAGAACGAGTTTTTTGCGCACTGCTTAGCTTGTAACGATCGTCTCGCCTTCTCTATCGTCTGGTTTCGTTTAGGTAAGAGCGACTGGCAGTTCGATCAGCGCTGGCAAAGCTGTCAAGAGCACTTGGAGCAAACCCAAGTCGCATCAGTAGCAACAGACGCCTAACTACAGCTTAGCTCCTTCTGAGCTCTTATCTCACTTTTTCACTCAGCAACTAGATACGCACTACAAATAAGGTTACCTTTATGTCCAGTTTTGCTCATGCCGAAAAAACCTATATCACGTTGACCCCAGCGGGCGTTTTTGAAGCCTTCTCACAGCCCAAGCCTACGGCGATGCAATTGGCTCTACAAGCGCTGTTATCGCACCGAGAGACTATGTTAGTCGCCGATTGGCTCAAAGCGTTTCCTGAGCTGTGGCTTGAGGGTTTCGTTGAGCAGGGCTTTATTGAGAAGCTCTCAACCTTTTTACCTGCGCCTAACCTACCGCTAGATCAGTTTTTGCCATATGTCGTCGCCAGCCTCTCAGGCAAGCGCCGTGCTGCTATCGCCTCAGATGAGGGCTTTTGTTTGGCACGGATTGGTTATAGTCAAGAAGAAGCGGATATGCTGAGTGTCGCGGCGGCGGACTTTTCAGGGTTTATGCTTAGGCAGCAGCAGCGTGGCTGGTCATTGGATAGCCGCGCCATCTCGTTCTTTCAACAAGTGGATCTACTCATCCCTGAGACAAGCTTTGTATTTTTGTGGATTGATAATGATGGTTATGCTGTCATCATCGATGGTGAACCTTTAACCAATAATCGCGCCTTCGTTGAGCTGATTTGGGGTATTAAAACCTCGGGGCTAAAATTCGAAACTGCAGAAGCGTAAAGCTGAAACTATAAACGGACTGTTTATTGATCGTTTTAGACGTTGTTTAGAACGGTTTGCTTAAGGCTATTTATTGAACTTTTTACGTCAGTAATACATCTGTCTACTTTACCATAACGCAAATACACCCTTGGTAAACTGGCTAAAAAACTATTTATCTAAATATCCTGTAATTATTCTCATAAAAGACTTGCAAAGTCTGAAAAACTTGCTAAAATGCATGGCCTAAATAGGCGTATAGCTCAGTTGGTTAGAGCGCTACCTTGACATGGTAGAGGTCGTTGGTTCGAATCCGATTACGCCTACCAGATTCGAAAGCCCCAATCTTTTTGATTGGGGCTTTTTTTTGTCCGTGAAATATGGGCTGTAGCGGAAAAACCATTATTAAATCACACTATAATCATAACTATTCAATCAGCTCGAAATATCTCAAAAAAGCGACGGTGACCAAATGGTGACCAAACCGTGACTAGCCTACAAAAACCATTAAAATTAAAAGCTTCTTTTTGACCTCTACTCTAAAACTATTATTGACTTCTATTTTTCAATAACTTCTACTTTCTTTTCTTCTACATATTCAAAAATATCTCCTACCCCTACTTCAAGATAGGCACAAAGTTTATCTATAGTATCGAAATCAATTCTTGACGACTGATCATTGTATATCTTGTGCAAAGTTGTTTTGCTCACTCCTGTCGCTCGTACGGCATCCGCTACTTTTAACCTTCTTTCAGCTAACAAAGTTGGGAGATGGTTAACTATCATCTTAAAAACTCCAATTTTAATTATAAAAAATACTTGCATAGTTATAATTTTATGGTAAATTACAACTATGGTATTTAAAAGTACCATTATGGTTAAACTTTATATAAGGAATATATTATGTCACATACCTACCTAACTACCCAAGAGCTTTCTGAGCTCATTAAGTATAACCCTCGTACTATTCGCAATGAGCTCAAAGATACTGTGCTTATCGAAGGTATTCATTACATCCGGCCGTTTGGTGGACGCAAAATTTTATATGTTTGGGAAGAGATCGAAAAAGATATGCGTACTGGTGTCACCGGTAGCATCAACGCTATGGCTCTACAATAAGGAGAAATATTATGGCTAGTATTAGAAGTAGATATAACAAGTTGGTGGTCGACTTTCGCTATATGAACAAACGCTGTAGGGAAACGACAAACCTCATTGACACGCCAGCGAATCGTAAAAAGCTTGAAAAAGTGATTGAGAAGATGGAAGCAGAGATTACCTTGGGCATATTTAGTTATGCTAAGTATTTCCCCAAAAGCGATAAATGCGATGAGATGATGGCGTTAAGTGATCGCAAGGACTGTCTTCAAAGTGACGTCCTTTCATTTAAGGAATTTGCGCTGCTATGGTTTTCTGAAAAAGAGATCGAATGGCGTGATACTTACAAACGTAAGATTAAAGAAATTATTGATATGTATTTACTGCCTAAGTTCGACACTAAGCCTATTCATCTCATAAAAAAGACAGATGTATTAGCCTTCCGTTCATCCCTCGCCAAAGTGACTTACGGAAAAGCTAACAAGCATCTGTCAGCGGCACGCATCAATTCGATCATGGTACCTTTAGGTATGATACTAAAAGAAGCAGCGAAACGCTATAAATTTGATAATCCTTACTACGATATCAATGCGCTCAAACAGCCCAAAACGGATATTCAACCATTCACACTAAGTGAGGTTTGGACGTTTATTAATGGTGTAAGAGCAGACTATCGCAATTATTATCTAGTACGTTTTTTCACAGGTATGCGTACGAGTGAGATTGATGGATTAACTTGGGAGAACATTGACTTTGATCGGCGTGAGATTGTGATTAAACAAGCTTATGTCAAAGGCAAAATTGTTCCTCCTAAGACTCAGGAGTCTTACCGTGCGATTCAAATGTCACCTTGGGTCTACGATGCTCTAAAGGAACAGCAGGCCATCACTTATAAGCGATCTGACTATGTGTTTTGTGCGCATACCGGTGAGCCTTTAGATTATAACAACGTGAATAAACGTGTTTGGCACCCTACTCTTAAGATTTTAGGTCTGAAGAAGCGTAATGCTTATCAGACTCGTCATACCGCAGCGACGCTATGGTTGGCTGCTGGCGAAAGTCCTGAGTGGATTGCCAGTCAAATGGGACACTCTACGACCAAGATGCTATTCAACACGTATAGCCGTTACGTACCGAATATGACTCGGCAGGATGGTAGTGCGTTTGAGGCTTTAGTCAATCGTAGTCAATTGGTTCAATCCTCTGCTGACCAGGAGACGTCACAATGAAAATGATTGATTATGAAAAGCTGTTTAGCGAGTTTAAGCCTGATGGTGCTATCAGTGAAGATGCTAATGAGATTGCTAATACGCTCATTCGTGAACTTTTTATTCAATCTGGCACTGGTTTAGCACGCCTCTTAGGAATGAAACCTTGTTTTGATAATCATATGGCGATGCGCGTATGGGTACAGAAACGTTTAGATGCTAATAGTGACTATCTTGTTGATGAGATGTGTCGTCAGTTAGAGAGTGAGCTTTATGTCCTTTTACCGCAAACCATCTATGGCTACTAGGGAGAATACTATGAGTATAAGTTTCGTGTTCGACCCAACGCTTAATGAGGCAGTTAAAGACTTTTGCCGTGAGTACTGGTCTTATAATTCGCCCGATAATTATCTCGCTCATGTAGAGATCCTATGTCAGTCTTACGGTATAAGCTACTCTTTACTGTTTAGGACACTCTCGAAGTGTCAGGCATATCTAGACGATGTGCATTGTGAGTACTGTGGTCGTCCATACCAGCTTGATGTACCAGCAGATATACCTTATGCAAGGAGGTTAAATTCTTGGTTTTGTGAAGGATGTATCAGCTTTTCTGGTGGACAGCTTATTGCAGATAGATAGGTTTTTATAGGCAACTTATTGCCAGATAACTTAGGTTATCTGGTTTCGCATTCAATTAACTAGCGACATATACTGTCGTTTTAAATATATTATTCATTGTTTTACGAACAAAGTTCCGTTAAAGTAAATCCGTATTCAAATTCTATGATACTTTCAATAGACGGAGCTATTATGGCAAAACCTAGCAATCCTTATACCGATAATAGCTTTGTCTCCTCTGATCTTAAGACTATTTTGCACTCCAAACGTGCCAATATCTACTACCTCTCGCACTGCCGCGTCATGCAAAAAGACGGCAGAATTCTCTATCTCACCGAAGACGATAAAGCCAACCTGTTCTATAACATTCCTATTGCCAATACCACCTCCATCTTACTCGGTACGGGCACCTCCATCACCCAAGCGGCGATGCGTTTACTGTCGCAGGCTGGGGTTTTGGTGGGCTTTTGCGGTGGCGGTGGTACGCCGCTATTTATGGGATCTGAGCGTGAAGTCTTCGTTGAGTGGCTGACGCCGCAAAGCGAATATCGACCGACTGAGTATGTGCAAGGTTGGCTCAGTTGGTGGTGGGACGACGATAAACGCCTAGCTGCCGCTAAGATGCTACAACATGCGCGTTTGGCTTACTTACAAGCAATTTGGAGCAAAGATGCCGATCTAAAACGTCAGGGATTTGATAGCAGTCGTGATGACATTAAAGCGCTCATTGATAACAATATTCGACAAATCGATCAGCAAACTGAGGTCATGCACTTATTGCAGTTAGAAGCTCGCCTGACCAAAAACCTGTATAAACTCGCTGCCAAAAACACCGGCTATGACGGTTTTACTCGCGCCCATGATGGTATCGATAAGGCCAATAGCTTTCTCAATCATGGCAACTATTTGGCCTACGGACTGGGTGCAACCACCGCATGGACGCTAGGTATTCCACATGGTTTTGCAGTCATGCATGGCAAAACCCGGCGCGGGGCACTGGTGTTCGATATCGCCGATATTATCAAAGATGCGCTAGTGCTCCCCCTCGCCTTTATATGTGCTAGTGAAAATATGAGCGAGCAAGAGTTTCGCCAGGAGTGCTTAAACTTATTTACCAAACATCATGCGCTAGATTATCAGTTTGAAGCTGTTAAACAGATTGCTATGAATAAAAGCTGGCAGGTGTAGAAAATGATCGTTACCTTTGTATCTCAATGCGAGAAAAAATCGCTAAAACGTACTCGCAGAATCTTAGACGCCTTTGCCAATCGTATTGGTAATAATGTGTGGCAGACGGCGATCACTGAGGATGGATTACAGACGGTTAAGCAGCTACTACGCAAGTCAGCGACCAAGTCGACGGCGGTAAGCTGTCATCGTAATAAGACTCGTCAGCTGACGGAGCTAGTGTGGATTGTAGGTAATAAGCGACGGTTTAATGAGGTGGGTGTGGTTCCTGTGAACCGTACCAAGCGTAACATCTTACATAGTGAATGGGAAAATGAATGGACGTATGCTAGCAGTATTCAAATCATCGCTACTATCGCCGCACTAATACATGATATTGGCAAGTCTACTAAAGGCTTCCAGAAAAAGCTCAAGGAAGGCAGCAAACAAGGCGATTCTTATCGTCATGAATGGATATCACTCAAGTTATTTGAATTGATGATCAAAGACTGCACCACAGATACTGCTTGGCTTGAGCGCATGATTGAGTTAAACAGTTGGTTAGAGAGCCAAGACATAGAAAAGCTGCTGTCTACTACTAATCCAGACGATGTAAACATTCAAGCCATGCCACCACTCGCCCAGTGGGTTGCTTGGCTTATCGTCACTCATCATCGCTTGCCACCTGCCGATAAAGTATTTCATTCATTTACCGCCATTCAAAGAGCGCAGCTTGCAAACTCTCGCGAAAAGCGACCTTATAAACAAGATTTACAAGCGTTTTATCATTGCCTAGCACCTTTTGATTATTGGGTAAAAAACCCAAAATCGATTGATGAGATGACTCAAGCTCAATTAAAGTATTTTTGGCAATTTGAGAATTTAGTTATTAATAGTGCTGTTTGGCAAAAAAACATCAGACGCTGGAGTAAAAAAGCACTTAATGATCCTGCTCTGATGCAGCTTGGTCAGCAAGCAGTTGATGACAATAAAGCAATCAGTGACCCTTTTTTATTACATATATCCCGATTATGTTTAATGGTTGGCGATCATAACTATTCGAGTTTAAAAGAGGACGATAAACGCTGTATTAGTGTCGATAGTCAATTTAAAAAACTAGCTGCCAATACGGATCGGACTGCTAGCACACCTACTATTAAGCAATCACTAGAAGAGCATTTACTAGGAGTTGGTGCATTCACAGCACATTTTTGCCGAGCGCTGCCTATTATAGCCAGCGAAATGCCGTCATTGCGCAATCACGACCCACTAGCCAAGCCCACAGGTATTGATCGGTTTAAATGGCAGAATCAAGCTTTTAAGATGACTTACGGTTTGGCTGATACCACGCGCGAGCATGGTTTTTTTGGTGTCAATATGGCGTCAACTGGCGCAGGCAAAACCATTGGCAATGCTCGTATCATGTATGCCCTAGCTGACCCTAAAAAGGGCGCACGCTTTACCATTGCGCTAGGACTACGTATTTTAACTTTACAAACAGGTCTAAGCTTTCGCAAGAATTTAAAACTTGCAGGTGATCAATTAGCCATACTTGTAGGCGGTAGCGCTAATAAAAAGCTGTTTGAGATGGCATACGACAATAAATCTAGCGAATTCACCAATATCATCGGTGAATATCAAAAAGATGATGAGCCAGACCATGAGTCTGAAAGCTTTGGCAGTGAATCAAGTGCGGATTTATTAGATGAAATCGTTGATAGCGATATTGATTATCAAGACTATGAGGCGCTAAATCTCGATACCGTCATTGCCAGCCCGAAAGCGCGTGATTTGATCTTTGTGCCTATCGTGACCTGTACCGTTGATCATATTATTCAAGCAAGTGAATGCAAACGCGGCGGCAAATATATCGCGCCCATGCTGCGCTTGCTGAGTAGCGACTTAATTCTCGATGAGCCAGACGACTTTGACCAAGCAGATTTACCTGCGTTATCAAGGCTTATGCACTTAGCAGGTCTGTTTGGGACGCGTGTCTTGCTATCATCTGCGACCTTGACGCCTGATTTGGTGACAGGACTGTTTGAAGCTTATATGGAAGGTCGCAAGCTGTTTAATAAAAGCCAAAACAAACCTACTCCAAAAGTGGTTTGCGCATGGTTTGATGAACAGCCTAAAGCTATGCTATCTGAGCAATGTAGTGACATTAAAGACTTTCAATCGACCCATGAGCAGTTTTGTGAGCAGCGCGCCACTTATTTGAGTCGTCAGCCAGTGCGCCGCAAAGCCGATATCATGGCGTTTAAATCACAATATACTAAAGATAAAGCCGCGCAGTTTTATAGCGAGCTTGCACAAACGCTTGTTGATGCGGCAGTCGATTTGCACGACAAACATCACGAAACTGATTTGCAAAATGACAAAGGCAATAAAAATATTCGAGTCAGCATTGGTCTGATCCGTATTGCTAATATTAACAATATCAATAGCACTGCTATGCAGTTGTTTAATGCTGATGGCGCCAATATTCCAAAAGATACTATCATTCATGTTGCCTGCTATCATGCCAAGCAGCTTTTATTATTGCGTAATAGCCTTGAGAACAAGCTTGATCGGATTTTAGACCGTAGTGACCCTAACAGTAGCATTTTTGATCATACTGAAATCAAGCAAGCCATCAGTGACAACCCTGCCAAAAACCATATCTTTGTGGTGCTGGCGACACCAGTGGCAGAAGTTGGCCGTGATCACGATTATGATTGGGCGATTGTAGAACCCTCATCAATGCGCTCAATCATTCAGCTGGCCGGGCGCGTTTGGCGGCATCGTCCTGATAAAGTCGCTGATACGTCCAACATGCTGTTGCTACAATACAATTTGCGCTATTTTAAATACCCCAATGCCAAGCGTCCTATCTTTACCCATCCAGGGTTTGAAACCACCCAGTTTAAGCCGCCAAGCTATGATTTAGCTCAAATCATGCCGCAAGCGCAGCTCGCTCAAGTTGACGCAAGAGCCAGAATCCAAGCGCCCAAACATACAAAAATAGATACGCTGAGTGACCTTGAGCATAGCGTTATGCGCCACTTGTTGAACAACCCCACACTCAACTATGTCAACGCCTATTGGGACAGCAAAGCGACTGCCAACCGCACTTATACTTACTTGCAGCAAATTAGTCCCTTCCGAGCAGGGACGCCGCAAGACGACTGGCTACTCATACCGCGCATGGTACATGATGACGAGGATACTGATATTCTCATATCGGGGTTTGATGTTTATCACAGCGAAGATGTCTTTGAAAAAGGACTTGCGAAATCTAGCACGCAAAACAAAACCATTTATCCGCTGTCTTTTGACTTTGAACATCCGCAAGTCAAACCATGGCTTAGCACTTCATTAAATAAAGCGCTACAAGACATTCAAATCGCGCAGCCGGATAAAAGTTTGCGCTCACTTGCCATTACTTATTCATCAGTATCACTTGATAGCATCAAGTCTAACAACAGCAAAGGCTGGGCGTTCCATGAGTTTTTTGGTTTTGTACGGCAATAGATCATTTAGATGGGCATAAAAAAGCACGGCGTGAACCGTGCTTAGATATAAGCCACCTATGCGGTGGGAAAAGAAAGTTTTTTACTGTAATAGCATCTTCTAAGTCACCTAAACGGTGAGTTTACATTATAACAGTGTTAAATAATTTTCCTAAAATAAAATAGATTGTGAGATGTGTTTACTATTCATTTGTTTGGCTATATAGTGAAAAAACAATGTTTATTTTTTTAAGTATATTAATGTAAAAGCATGGTTAATAATTAAACTATTAATGACTACTAAAGGAGCTGAATCTTGATTGAACTAACCCCAGAGCTGGCAAGCGGTGCAGTAAAAGCCGCGTTAACCAGCTTATATGATAAAAAAACCGAAACGCAGCAAAAGCAGCTCACCAAAGCAATTGAAAGCGGCGATGAAGTAAAGGCAGCAGAGTTACGATCCGCGCTCGCTGAAACAAAAGAAAAATACAGCGTCGCTACTTGGATTTCTGATGCTGCCAATCGTATGGCAAAACAGCTTAATTTTGGCACGCATATCTCAAAAGGCGTTCATCCTGATGCCAAAGGCGATAACGTCAGCTTTAAAACGAGTCATAATCGTGCCAATACCATCATCGGTACGCATTCGATAGACAGCAGTTATATTGATGCTAATGGTAATGCTGCTGCCCTGCCCCTCGCCAATTTTTTTGATTTTAAAGTCAATGAAGACACGAAGATTCGAGATTTAATCTTATCGGACAACGCTGATTTTATCGCTTCACTTGCTGGTGATCAAAAACTTGCTAATGAGTATCAGCAAATATTTAAACAAGCATTGCAAAATATCATTACTAACCCTGTCACTCATGAGCGTAACAAACAAACGCTTTGGGCCACTAATGCTTATGAAGGGCAAGCTTTGCAGCAGCTTGATTATATTAACATCATCCCGCTTTATCCTTCTGTACTGACCCATGAAGTCTATCAGCGTATTAATCATTTAAAGTTTTCTGATGAAAATAAGGCAGCGCGGGATAACCGTTTTAAAAAAACCGCTGAGCAAAAACCTTATGTTACTTTAAACGATCTAGCAACTCTTCAACTTGGTGGCACAAAACCTCAAAACGTCAGTTTGCTTATGAGTAAGCAAGGCGGTCGTAACTACCTTCTCCCCTCGCTACCACCAATCATTAAGCAAGACCGCAGCTTTAAACTGTCCAAATTTGCTAATAGTATTTTTAGCACCGCAATGGAATATAACGCACGCGAAGCGATTCAAAGTATTTTTAAAGCCATCAAAGACACGCGTAATATCGTCGATGTCAGGGACGCGCGCAAACGGGCGATCGATGAAGTGCTTTATCAAATCTTTGCAATTGCCGAAGATATCCGCAGCACTATGCCAGCAGGCTGGTCTATGGACTATGAGCTTGATCGCGCCCAAAAACTTTGGCTTGATCCCAAGCGCGCTGATCTTGAAGGAGAAGAAGGCTTTAAAGCTGAGCGTGAGCAAGAAGACGATTGGCATCGCGACATTGTTCATAGCTTTGCGCGCTGGCTGAACACCTTGATGCAAGCAGAATTTAAAGCTATAGCTAATGATTTCGGCGATGCTGAGCATTTGGACTGGGAGCGCGAAATTGAAGATATGAAAAAACGCTATGAACGTGCAGGTAAAGGAGTGTTCTTATGAGCCGTATAGACGACGATGACAATAATAGTGGTGTGGTAGGTTATTTGCTGATTAAAAAAGTCGTTATTGATAGCGCAAATACTATCTCAAGCCCCATTACTTACGGTTTCCCGGCCATCACGGGGTTTTTGGGTAGCTTTCATGCCATGTCGCGTAAGATGGCTGACGATGATGTGCTATCTGATGTGTCCTTAGGCGGTGTACTGCTCGCTTGTCATGATTGCCAGCCACAGATGTATCGTCCTAACCCTTATAACAACTACACCCTTAATCAAACGCGTAACCCAATTAAAAAGGATGGCAAGACCGCGTCTATCATTGAAGAAGGTAAATGCCGCTTAGTCATGAGCTTTGTGGTTGAAGTGCTGTCAGAGACGATGCTTAGTACTGAGCAGCAAGACAGCGCTATACAAAAAACCAAGCAATTGGTATATCAGCAGCGTATGGCAGGTGGCAGCGTACGTGAGCTTGCGCGATTTGAGCCAGTGCAATTTTTTGAAACAGATGATATCAGTGCTGTGATTCCGCAACTGCTGCCTGCCTTTGTCCTTATGGATGCGCAAGATGAATTTGCGCAAATCATCGATGAAGTACAAGCCGACAATTCAGATGCCACCCCTTTAGATGCATTAATAGACGTCTGCGCGTTGCACCAAGTCCCTGAAGCTAAGTCTAATGGCGATACCAATTGGTCAACCCTATCACGTAAAACAGGTCACGGATGGCTAGTGCCGATGTCAATAGGCTATCAAGGTATATCCGAACTATTTGATGCAGGCATTATGCAAAATGTACGCAATCCTGAATATTGCAGCCAGTATGTTGAGGCTATCTATAGCCTTGGCAAATGGGTCTATCCGCAACGTTTAAACCGTATCGGCGGTGATCATGATATAGCCAATGCTTTTTGGCGCTACCATTATGACGCTGATCAAAACCTTTACTTAGTTACCCAGCATCACGACTTTTAATTTTAACGTTCTACTTTAACCAACCTTTTAAACACCTTTATCATCACGGAGAATACCATGTCAAAAACTGCCCTAAAAACCGCTTCTGTCTTAGCCTTTGAGCGTAACCTTGACGTATCAGATGCCTACCTTTGGCAAATGGACAGCCAAGCAGACAATAATAGTGCTAAGTCGCCCGTTGTTATCAAAGAAAAATCGGTGCGCGGTACGATCAGTAATCGCCTCAAAAACGCCATTACCAACGATCCTGCCAAGCTCGATGCGGAGACCGAAAAAGCTAATCTACAAAAGGTGGATTCTGCCGCTTTAGATGAAACCAATGATACTTTAATTGCTCGTTTTAGTATGAAGGTATTGCCGTTTACTGGTAAGCCGAACGTCTGTAATGATCAAGACTATCAGCAAGCCTTGGAGCAAGTGGTCAGCGATTATCTAGATAATCAGGGCGTCGATGAATTGGCAAGACGTTATGCGACAAATATTTTAAACGCACGCTGGCTGTGGCGTAATCGCGTCGGAACAGAGCGCATTGAGGTCACTGTCAAATGTAATGATAAAACCATCACCGTCGAAGACGCCAAAGCCTATGGTCTTAAAGACTTCAGCACGAATGATGAGAATATTAGTCAAGTCGCTAACTGGATTAAAGCAGGTCTAAACGGCGATGAGTTTATTATCCTATATGTTGAAGCTAAGGCCATCATCGGTTATGGTCAAGAAGTTTACCCGTCACAAGAGCTAATCCTTGATACAGGTAGCAAAAAAAGCAAAGTACTGTACCGCGTGAGCGACAAAAAAGGCTTTGAGGACAATGCTGGCATGCACTCACAAAAAGTCAGTAATGCCATTCGCACAATCGATGACTGGTATCCTGATGCTGAGTTTCCTATCGCTGTTGAGCCGTATGGTGCGGTCACGACACTTGGTACAGCGTTCCGTCAACCTAAAGCAAAAATGGACTTTTATACCTTATTTGATAATTGGGTATTGAAGGGTGATGAGCCAGATATCGACCAGCAGCATTATGTGATGGGCGTACTTATCCGTGGTGGCGTGTTCGGTGCCAGTGGCAAGGAGTAACTTATGAGTCAGTTGACCCATTTTCAAGAAATCACCCTCATTCCTGATCCTGATATTGCGCCTTACTTTATTTGGAGTAAGCTATTTAATCAGTTGCACATTGCGCTCGCTGATGTCAAAAACAAGCATAATATTGATAGCATTGGCGTAAGCTTCCCTGATTATCATTATGATAGTAAAAAGGAGCAGTCCTCCAAGCTTGGGTTAAAGCTACGCGTCTTTGCGCTCAGTCAAAAAGATTTAGAAACCCTAAACCTTGCCAAACGGCTAGAGAGATTGACTGATTATGTGCATATTAAAGGTATCAAAGAAGTTGGTGATAAAGCTACTGGCTATGTCAGTGTACATCGTTACCGCTTTAAACCTGCTGATATGCAAGCGGAGTCATTAGCAAACAAGCTTGGCGTCAGTTATGAAGACGCTATGGCAACCGTGAATAAGCGCGCACCTGAAAAGGCTGTGCCTTATATCCAAATGCGCAGTCAGACCAATCACAGCAATTATCGTTTACGGGTGCTACAGCTACCTTTTGATACACCAAAGGCTGGCAATTTCAATACTTACGGTATGAATGGCATGTCTGATCATGTCACCGTGCCGCACTGGTAAAAAAGTCGTTACGCGCGACCCAGAAAGAGGGTATAAAAACCCTTTTTTTGAGCTATTTAAAAACTTGCAATAAAATCAACCAGTTACAATAGAGTGAAAAATGGAGGGTAAAATAGGGTATTTTGACCTCCATGCCTTGTTGTAACTAAATTTTTTGAGGTATAATTCCTCTTCACCACCGCATAGGTGGCTTAGAAATGGGGTAAGGTATCGTCAAAAAGACGTTTATTCTTCACCACCGCATAGGTGGCTTAGAAATGTTTTAAAGCGACCGATAAACTGTTTTGCAACTTCACCACCGCATAGGTGGCTTAGAAAGTTGAATTAAGCATAACGGGCGGGGTTTTGACCTTCACCACCGCATAGGTGGCTTAGAAAAAAAATCATGGGGCGGTGTGTTTAGCGATACACTTCACCACCGCATAGGTGGCTTAGAAATTATATAGCGCTACCTGATGGCGTCAAATGGGCTTCACCACCGCATAGGTGGCTTAGAAAACCACGATTTCGGCTCCCCCACGCAGCCCACACTTCACCACCGCATAGGTGGCTTAGAAAGAGGCTTTTGGGTTATTGGTCATGGAGCTAGGCTTCACCACCGCATAGGTGGCTTAGAAAACTTATTTTTGAGGATGCCTTTATATTTACGTCTTCACCACCGCATAGGTGGCTTAGAAAGCTGATAACCCTCAGCGGTACGATATTCCAGCCTTCACCACCGCATAGGTGGCTTAGAAATCAATCGTTGCACCTAGCAACATACTACGCCCCTTCACCACCGCATAGGTGGCTTAGAAATATAGTGCATAGTGATATATCTAGCCTTTCGCCTTCACCACCGCATAGGTGGCTTAGAAATCTAACCGTTTGTAATCTTTGCAATAATCTTTCTTCACCACCGCATAGGTGGCTTAGAAATTAGAGAATGATGACGGTAAGCCAGCTACCATCTTCACCACCGCATAGGTGGCTTAGAAAAGTTGTGCGAGCGCAGGAAGTGTTAGATAAGCCTTCACCACCGCATAGGTGGCTTAGAAAAGCTTGCGATTCATTATGTTGGCGGATCACTTCTTCACCACCGCATAGGTGGCTTAGAAAACAGCATTGAAGTTATCCACAGAATTACCAACCTTCACCACCGCATAGGTGGCTTAGAAATTATTTTGCGTCATGAAACCTAGTTTTAAACGCTTCACCACCGCATAGGTGGCTTAGAAAAATACCGTCCTCATATCAAGATCCTCAAAGTTCTTCACCACCGCATAGGTGGCTTAGAAAAAATATTGGACATAAAAAAAGACGAGAGCAATCTTCACCACCGCATAGGTGGCTTAGAAAATAATTTTTAAAAATCGGTTTCATCAAATAAGCTTCACCACCGCATAGGTGGCTTAGAAAATTGATATACTTGACTTATTATTTTAGTTAATCTTCACCACCGCATAGGTGGCTTAGAAAACACGCTTTAAGCCTAGCAGCAGCAGGGAGTACTTCACCACCGCATAGGTGGCTTAGAAAAATCACGATTAATGAGACTGGTGTTGGTCAAGCTTCACCACCGCATAGGTGGCTTAGAAATGAAAATGGGTTTGTTTGTTCTTTATTGCCAACTTCACCACCGCATAGGTGGCTTAGAAAGTTCCAGCCAACACAGCGCGTATTGGTACAGACTTCACCACCGCATAGGTGGCTTAGAAAAAAGAATACGGACGCCGCTTCTGTCATGCCAGCTTCACCACCGCATAGGTGGCTTAGAAAACCTTGATAGCGCACCAAGCATCGCGCCGCTTCTTCACCACCGCATAGGTGGCTTAGAAAGATAGCTGGCTATAGCTTAAATTGGCCTTTTTCTTCACCACCGCATAGGTGGCTTAGAAATTTTATCTTTTACACTGCCCCAAACTTCTACGCTTCACCACCGCATAGGTGGCTTAGAAATAAAGTAAAGCTCATTTCTGAAACTTCGGTAACTTCACCACCGCATAGGTGGCTTAGAAAACACATTCTTTTAAAGTGGCTTTAGACTCCTTCTTCACCACCGCATAGGTGGCTTAGAAAAATTTTAATGATTTCATCAACTAGCTTACCTGCTTCACCACCGCATAGGTGGCTTAGAAATATAACCCTAACAATAGCAGCCCTTACAGCTCCTTCACCACCGCATAGGTGGCTTAGAAAAATACCACCGGCTACACCAGTGTCACTATAACCTTCACCACCGCATAGGTGGCTTAGAAAATCAAGCCATCTAATTGCTCAGACAAATTATCCTTCACCACCGCATAGGTGGCTTAGAAATCTCTAGTGGGCTTTACAGGAATTATTTATGACTTCACCACCGCATAGGTGGCTTAGAAATATGAAGTGTCACAGGCGTCACAAGTGTCAATCTTCACCACCGCATAGGTGGCTTAGAAAATTCAGCGGGTACAGTACAGAGAGAAGAACACCTTCACCACCGCATAGGTGGCTTAGAAATAATCAAGATATAAATTATCTACCCTACCCTGCTTCACCACCGCATAGGTGGCTTAGAAAAAGATCAGGCGGTCTTTTTCGCCTGTCCTGGCCTTCACCACCGCATAGGTGGCTTAGAAAACACAATGCAGTCGTCGCTGATGCCTGCCACCCTTCACCACCGCATAGGTGGCTTAGAAAGTATATACCAAATGTATAAGGAATTACTATGGCTTCACCACCGCATAGGTGGCTTAGAAATGTAGGCTCAAAAATAGCTGATCTTAACGAGACTTCACCACCGCATAGGTGGCTTAGAAAAAATCAAAGCAGCAGTCAACCACCATC
>NZ_JADQAL010000038.1:4586-8189 GCF_022129275.1 Psychrobacter sp. Ps3 | reverse complement strand
GCGACGGCTTACCGCCATTTTACCAACCTTCACCACCGCATAGGTGGCTTAGAAATTTTAAAATGTAGCCCGTGCTCTTAATAGCCTCTTCACCACCGCATAGGTGGCTTAGAAATTATTAAAGCAGGTACTGTAGGCTCTACTACTCTTCACCACCGCATAGGTGGCTTAGAAAGTTATCAAGATGATAGATGGTACAGGTAAGCTCTTCACCACCGCATAGGTGGCTTAGAAAAAATCAAAGCAGCAGTCAACCACCATCGCCTACTTCACCACCGCATAGGTGGCTTAGAAATTACTGCGACGGCTTACCGCCATTTTACCAACCTTCACCACCGCATAGGTGGCTTAGAAAAGGGTGCTTACGCTAATGTCATCACTGACAATCTTCACCACCGCATAGGTGGCTTAGAAAACTCCTGCGAACCCAAGTTCCTAAGCCTGTCTCTTCACCACCGCATAGGTGGCTTAGAAACCTTAACGGGGCTTTTTTTGGAGCTAAATATGCTTCACCACCGCATAGGTGGCTTAGAAAATGTCGTTTGTTGTCAGCAAGTTCGACTTAGCCTTCACCACCGCATAGGTGGCTTAGAAATAAATATGGAAACAGCTTAACTATCCATTGTTCTTCACCACCGCATAGGTGGCTTAGAAAGTGTACTGGGCCAACTGGCATATTGGTCGGATCTTCACCACCGCATAGGTGGCTTAGAAAACATTTACCGCAGCCGCCGCCCTATCTTTAATCTTCACCACCGCATAGGTGGCTTAGAAATTTGTGCAGGTCGCTTCGGTTGTTGAAAGCCTCTTCACCACCGCATAGGTGGCTTAGAAAATCACCGCCGACAACATAACTATAACTGGAGCCTTCACCACCGCATAGGTGGCTTAGAAATGAGTTTCCGGGAACTATGCCGTTTTTTGATACTTCACCACCGCATAGGTGGCTTAGAAATTGCTCAGAGATTAGCAGGGTTAGGCGGCGCGCTTCACCACCGCATAGGTGGCTTAGAAATATCCAAATGACGCAATCGTTAATCCGCATGACTTCACCACCGCATAGGTGGCTTAGAAATATCCGTGTGTGGATGCTATCACCAAGTCAGTCTTCACCACCGCATAGGTGGCTTAGAAAAGCCACCGCCCACGCATTGCCTTTAGTGCATACTTCACCACCGCATAGGTGGCTTAGAAAATCAATACATATCAAGTAAACCTTAGTGCTTTCTTCACCACCGCATAGGTGGCTTAGAAATGAATCAGAAGAGGTATTCACTCTAGAAGATCCTTCACCACCGCATAGGTGGCTTAGAAATGTATAAGGCTCTGAAATAGTGCGCCAGTTTTCTTCACCACCGCATAGGTGGCTTAGAAACTAATGTTAAGTATTATAGAGTAGATATGATTCTTCACCACCGCATAGGTGGCTTAGAAATTTATCGCTTCTTTGAATCATTGAGATTTCTTCTTCACCACCGCATAGGTGGCTTAGAAATGGGTAACGAATAACCAGGATTAAAGCCTTTACTTCACCACCGCATAGGTGGCTTAGAAAACAGTAAAAAACCGTTTGCGGCAGCGTTATAGCTTCACCACCGCATAGGTGGCTTAGAAATGATATATTGCTCAATCGTGAAGCTAAATCAACTTCACCACCGCATAGGTGGCTTAGAAAGACACCATAAAGCAACCCTACCCCTACCGCTTCTTCACCACCGCATAGGTGGCTTAGAAAGCAACATGATAGTCGGCGTGACTTATGTGTCTCTTCACCACCGCATAGGTGGCTTAGAAATTACTCCGTTTTTACCGTTTGTTTATCGCCTACTTCACCACCGCATAGGTGGCTTAGAAATCAAATCTGAGGTAATGAATGACACAGACGAGCTTCACCACCGCATAGGTGGCTTAGAAAGATAATCTTGCCTATTTCGTCTATGCTTGCTGCTTCACCACCGCATAGGTGGCTTAGAAAACCGCAGCTAGCAACACTCACCGCGACCGGCTCTTCACCACCGCATAGGTGGCTTAGAAATCATAAAAAACCCACAAATACAGTCATACTTACTTCACCACCGCATAGGTGGCTTAGAAAGTCCAGCGGGTAAACATCTCGGCAATTAAAATCTTCACCACCGCATAGGTGGCTTAGAAAGAATAAAACAAGATATAGCCGAGAAAATACGACTTCACCACCGCATAGGTGGCTTAGAAAGAAGTAAAAACCCCTAGCAAGTTCAACGCTCGCTTCACCACCGCATAGGTGGCTTAGAAATGATAGAAGAGTGTCAGCAGCTTTCAGGTTAACTTCACCACCGCATAGGTGGCTTAGAAATAACAATGCGCTTGCAGCGCGTACCAATAAGCCTTCACCACCGCATAGGTGGCTTAGAAATGATCGTCATCATGTCACCGTTGAGTGTTGACCTTCACCACCGCATAGGTGGCTTAGAAATTCAATTCATCTGGTGCAAAACTGGTGGCTGGCTTCACCACCGCATAGGTGGCTTAGAAAGTACTTTGTTGGGCTAACTTGCGTAGGGTCGTCTTCACCACCGCATAGGTGGCTTAGAAATGTTGGTCGTTCCAATCAATCGTTTCGAGTGCCTTCACCACCGCATAGGTGGCTTAGAAATGTTCGGGGAGGGTTACGACACATCAAACTGGCTTCACCACCGCATAGGTGGCTTAGAAATCAATGGTTGGCGATCATGTGGCTTTAGTAAACTTCACCACCGCATAGGTGGCTTAGAAATTTAGTAGACCCTTCAGGCAATGTATATTATACTTCACCACCGCATAGGTGGCTTAGAAATTCACGCTCTGAAGCGGTCATAGTTTTAATATCTTCACCACCGCATAGGTGGCTTAGAAAAGTAGTGAATTTGCTGCAAGATAATCGCCTCGCTTCACCACCGCATAGGTGGCTTAGAAAGCTAGCAGACGCTCAGAGCTACGCTAAACGCACTTCACCACCGCATAGGTGGCTTAGAAATTTCCGTACCGAATAACGATTTAGATAACCTCCTTCACCACCGCATAGGTGGCTTAGAAAAAGTGAGGGCAGTGTTGCTGAGTTTATCTATGCTTCACCACCGCATAGGTGGCTTAGAAATATTGCCGATTGTTTCAATCATAATAACAGTTCTTCACCACCGCATAGGTGGCTTAGAAAGCAAAACTCGCTACATTTATCAGTGCCAAAGTCTTCACCACCGCATAGGTGGCTTAGAAAGTTGTTGACTTCATTGTTCTGCTCCTTGATTGCTTCACCACCGCATAGGTGGCTTAGAAATTAGCGATAGACGTTTGAATTGCGATAGCAGACTTCACCACCGCATAGGTGGCTTAGAAAAGGGTGCTTACGCTAATGTCATCACTGACAATCTTCACCACCGCATAGGTGGCTTAGAAAAAGATTACAGCGTCATGACCCAAGGCGCAATCCTTCACCACCGCATAGGTGGCTTAGAAATTACCGCCCGTTGCTACGTAGCTCATTAGCTTCTTCACCACCGCATAGGTGGCTTAGAAATGACAACATCAAACCAAATACCGCGCCAATGACTTCACCACCGCATAGGTGGCTTAGAAATATCACAT
>NZ_JADQAL010000038.1:0-4486 GCF_022129275.1 Psychrobacter sp. Ps3 | reverse complement strand
CGTCTGTGCGCTCAGACTCAAGCTCTTCACCACCGCATAGGTGGCTTAGAAAACTACTAAGAAAACAACCAAAAAGACAACAGACTTCACCACCGCATAGGTGGCTTAGAAATATCACATCGTCTGTGCGCTCAGACTCAAGCTCTTCACCACCGCATAGGTGGCTTAGAAAACTCAAGCGCGATAGTGCTGACGAGCTGATGTCTTCACCACCGCATAGGTGGCTTAGAAATCGGTTGTTGAATTTTAGACATAAAAAAAGCCCTTCACCACCGCATAGGTGGCTTAGAAATATGATTGATAGTATCTACAATTAGCCGAAAGCTTCACCACCGCATAGGTGGCTTAGAAAAACAAGTACCGTTTGCCTGACCCCACGATAGGCTTCCTCACCGCATAGGTGACTTAGAAATATAACGTCTACTAGCCTTAATGATTTAAAGACTTCCTCACCGCATAGGTGACTTAGAAATAGCAGCAGCACAAGGCAACTACAAGCATGAGCTTCCTCACCGCATAGGTGACTTAGAAATAAAGTTTATCGAGACACCACACACGCCGCGGCTTCCTCACCGCATAGGTGACTTAGAAAAATCATAGACCAGCGAGCGACTAGGCATATCCCTTCCTCACCGCATAGGTGACTTAGAAATGATGTGGTTAATGAGCCGTGGTATGACGCAACTTCCTCACCGCATAGGTGACTTAGAAATAGCTTGCTTAGTTGTACGCGCCCATCAGTTTCTTCCTCACCGCATAGGTGACTTAGAAACTTACGTCTTAGATTGCCCATTAAGATACCATCTTCCTCACCGCATAGGTGACTTAGAAATTTTTGAATCTCAATCTCACTCATACCCTACCCTTCCTCACCGCATAGGTGACTTAGAAATATAGGATTTCATCTGCTAAAATCCAGCCAATCTTCCTCACCGCATAGGTGACTTAGAAAGCCATACCCTCAGCGGTCTGCTCGCCGACCTTCTTCCTCACCGCATAGGTGACTTAGAAACGTTAAGGGTATTCTAAGGCACACACCCCCTGCTTCCTCACCGCATAGGTGACTTAGAAATTCAGCTCTGACACTACCAAATGTATATTTCACTTCCTCACCGCATAGGTGACTTAGAAAGCCGACCTCGCCGTTTGGTGTGACGCGCCAATCTTCCTCACCGCATAGGTGACTTAGAAATTTGCTTGCTCAATTAGCGCCTCGTCGTACTCCTTCCTCACCGCATAGGTGACTTAGAAATTTGTAGTCACCGGCATTGAGTTTGCGTAGCACTTCCTCACCGCATAGGTGACTTAGAAAATTCTTCACCTTCTCCCATGTCTATTAGTGCTCTTCCTCACCGCATAGGTGACTTATGAGCAGCGTTAAAAAATTGCACGCCAATTTTAGCTGCGCAAGGGAAATCCTTTAGATAGGATTTTCAGAAGTCATGACCTTAAACGGAACCTTATAAAATAGACTCACCGCATAGGTGACTTATGAGAACCGTCAAAAAATTGCATGCCAATTTTAGGTTTGCAAGGAAAATCTTTTAAATAAGATTTTCAGAAGTTATGACATCAAACGCAACCTAATAGAATAGATCCACCGCACAGGTGACTTAGAAAATAATACTTACCTTTGAGCTGAGTTTGTAAGCTATCTGTCATAGTAAGAGATTATGAGGTTTAGTGTATTCGCAACTGAACTTTAATTAATATGGCCAAGAAGTTCTTACTTATAATTTGTTTCAATCAACTAAACATTCAAAATACTGATCACATTAAATTTAAACCCTCACGACAACCATCGTCGTCTACCCTTTATTCGCTCTTGAATTTTCAAGCACACTATCTCTACAATCAAAGGCATCTCTGATCACGTAAATACTCGTGATTGGTTATGCTTTTTTTTATGCCATCCACCTACTGAGACAGCCATGTATGCGCTTGTTGATTGCAATAGCTTGTAGTGGCATAATTAAATTGGACAACTGCTAAGAGGCTATACTAACCCAAAGAAGGAAAATAGTATGACCAACAAACGCAACCAATATACCCGAGAATTTAAATTAGAAGCGATTAGCTTAGTCACTGATCACAACCGCACCATACCTGATGTGGCAAGCTCACTGGGTATTGGCAAATCTACCCTGCAGAAATGGCTGAGTCAGTACCGTCAAGAAATGAGTGGCCAAGCGCCTAAAGTCGGCAACGCTTTAACGGATGAACAGCGCGAGCTTCAAGAATTGCGTAAGCAGGTTAAGCGGCTGACTATGGAGCGCGACATATTAAAAAAGGCTTCTGCTCTGCTGGCCTTGGACAGCCTGAACGGCTATCGCTGATAAGCAAGCTTGCAGAGCAAGACAAACAGGCCAGTAAAAGCCTTTTATGCAAGTTGTTTGGGGTATTGAGGAGCAGTTACTACTATGGACTAAAGCCCAAGCCCATCAGCCTTGAAGCCGTCAAAACTAAAGCATTAGTCCGCCAAATATTTAACGACTCAAAGCGCTCAGCAGGCGCTCGCAGCATTGCCGCTATACTAATGAATGAACACGGCATCAAGCTGACCCGTTATATGGTAGGTAAACTTATGAGCAGCATGGGGCTTAAAAGCTGTCAGTTAAAGACGCATAAATACAAGCACTGTGATGAAGAACACAAAGCTCATGACAACATACTGAACCGTAACTTTAGCCCCACATCGCCCAATCATGTCTGGACAGGTGATGTCACTTATGTTCGCATTAAAGGCGGCTGGTGCTACCTAGCTATCGTTTTAGATTTATATGCTCGTCGTATTGTTGGCTTTGCTGTATCAGATTCGCCTGACAGTATGCTGACAACCAAAGCGCTGCAGATGGCGTATCAGTCGCGCTTAAAGCCAAGTGGGGTGTTGTTTCACTCTGATCAAGGCACCCATTACACTAGCAAGAAGTTTGCTGAATCCGTGGCAAGTTGTAATGGCATGAAGCAGAGCATGAGCCGAAAAGGTAACTGTTGGGACAACGCGCCAACTGAAAGGTTCTTCAGGAGCTTTAAAACAGAATGGATGCCAAAGGGCGGTTATGAGAATATTGCTGAAGCTCGGACTGCCATTATTGATTATATTTGGGGCTATTATCAGTCAGTGAGACCACACCGTTTTAATGACTATTTAACACCGCTAGAAAAAGAGAAACGCTACTTTAACAAAAACCTCTTATCAGGTGTCCTAAATTAGTTGACCACTACAGCTTTTATGCCAACTGTGAGAAGCTCTTTCGTCCTGATCTAAGAGGTAAGGCAGTGGTCGTACTGTCTAACAATGATGGCTGCGTGGTCGCTCGCTCCAGTGAGGCAAAACAGCTCGGTATCAAGATGGGTGTGCCGTACTTTCAGGTTAAAGACTTCTGCGAGAAGAACAACGTCACTGTCTTTAGTTCAAACTACACTTTATATGCTGATATGTCTCACAGAGTCATGAGCACCCTCGAGAAACTGTGTCCTACCGTTGAAGTCTATTCTATAGATGAAGCCTTTTTATACTTAGCCGATTACCCTACCGCAATGACTGATCTTGATAGCTATGGGCGTAAGCTCAAAAGCATCGTTGAGCAGTACACCGGCATTCCAGTATGTGTGGGTATGGGCAGTACTAAGACCATGGCAAAGCTTGCCAATTATGCTGCTAAAAAGCACCCCGCTACTAAAGGCGTCTGCGTGCTAGATAATCTTCGATGGATCAGACGTATCATGCAGATCACCGATGTTGGTGAGGTATGGGGCGTGGGTCGTCGTTACAAGGTCAGACTCAATAAGATGGGTATTCATACGGTCTATCAGCTCGCCGTCTGTGAGCCTGCGAAAATAAGACAGCACTTCGGGGTGGTACTCGAGCGCACCTGCTTAGAGCTTAATGGTCATAGCTGTCTTGGTATCGAGGCGGTAGAGGCTAAGAAGCAGATTATCTCTTCTCGCTCTTTCTCCACTCGCATTAGCTGCCCTGATGAGCTGAGTCAAGCAGTCTGTAGTCATGCGGCAAAAGCGGCAAGCAAACTACGTAAACAAGACAGCGTCTGTCATTACTTAAGCGTCTTTGCTAAGAATAGCCCGTTTAGTCAGACAGAGAGTTATACCTCCATATCCGGACAATGTCAGTTTATCACCCCAACCGCTGATACTAGAGTGATGGTAGCCGCTGCTCGGCAGATACTGACTCAGATTTTTAAAAAAGATGTTCGCTACGCCAAAGCTGGCGTTATGCTCTTTGATATCTGCTCGCACGATGAGGTACAGCCTGACTTGTTTGCAGACGATAGTAGCGACAATCAAACCAACCAACAAAGTGCCTCAAAGAGCGCAGAGGTTATTGCCGTTATGGATCAGCTCAATAAAAGGTATGGTCAAAACAGTAATCAGCAGTCTGCTGTGTTTATCGCAAGCGAAGGCATTAAAGATAAGCAGTCATGGCAGATGAGCCGTGACATGCTATCGCCTTGCTATACCACAAACA